>NZ_CAWNZA010000008.1:0-101442 GCF_963878885.1 Pseudomonas sp. R9.37
GTTTTGGGCGGTCGAAAAGTGCAGGTATGAAGGCATCGCGATGCGCCAACGATAATGTGTGCTTTCCTGATAGGCCCAGCTCCCAAACTTCCCGCTACCTCCGGGCCATGGGCGCTAAATCCCGGCCTTTCTATGCAATGGCCTTGCGCATGGCTATCATGCGTGCCTCATTGTGAGGCGATACTTGCATGCTGACGTTGTTAGAACTTCTGAAAGATGGCCGATTTCATTCCGGAGAAGCGCTGGGTGCCGCCCTGGGTGTCAGCCGCAGTGCTGTTTGGAAGCAGCTCCAGCACCTTGAGGCAGAGCTGAATTTGCCCATTCATAAAATTCGCGGCAAGGGGTACCAGTTGGCTTCGCCGCTGGTGTTTCTGAGCAAGGAAGAGATTGCGGTGAATGCCGCTTCTTTGGCATGGCCCGTCCACATCTCTGACTCTATCGACTCCACTAATGCTGAAGCCTTGCGTCTTGTCGACGCAGGCGTTGCTGCGCCATTTCTGGTGCTTGCTGAGCAGCAGACGGCCGGCAGGGGGAGGCGGGGCCGCACGTGGGTGAGTCCATTCGCTCAGAATGTCTACTACAGCCTTGTACTGCGCATCGAGGGTGGGCTGCGGCAGCTGGAGGGTCTTAGTCTTGTAGTGGGATTGGCGGTCATGCAAGCGCTGCGTGATTTGGGTGTGCAGGGCGCGGCCCTGAAGTGGCCAAACGACGTCCTCGTAGGACGCAAGAAAATTGCCGGCATCTTGCTTGAGTTGGTGGGTGACCCTGCAGACATCTGCCACGTGGTGCTCGGGATAGGCATTAATGGGAACATGCAGCAAGCTGCCGAGGTAGATCAGCAGTGGACCTCAGTGCAATTGGAAACGGGTGCGCCCGTCGATCGTAATTACTTGGTTGCGCAGCTAAGCCTGCAGCTGCAAAGCCACTTGGAGCGCCACAAGGCCTTTGGCTTTAGTGCGTTGCAGGAGGAGTGGGAGCGAAATCATTTGTGGCAGGGTAGGGCTGTGACTCTCATTGCAGGCGTCAATCAGATTGATGGGATTGTGCTGGGGATTGATCACCAGGGCGCGCTGCGTCTGAATGTCGATGGTGTTGAGAAAATATATAGCGGTGGTGAGTTAAGCCTGAGGCTGCGCGATGATTCTTGAGCTCGACTGTGGAAATAGCTTTATCAAGTGGCGGGTGCTTGATGCGCCGAGCATTAGCGCCTGCGCAGAGGGTGTTGTCGGTTCAGATCTCGCATTAATAGAAAGTCTGACCGCAATTCCGGGTCTGCTGCTGACGCGATGCCGTTTGGTGAGCGTTCGTGCTTCTGAGGAAACGGGAAAGTTGGTTGAGGCATTGCAGGAGGCATTTGGTGTCACAGTGGCTTGCGCTGCCTCAGCGAGAGAAATGGCGGGAGTGCGCAACGGTTATGAAGAGTACGAGCGCCTCGGGCTTGATCGCTGGTTAGCAATGCTTGGCGGTTTCAAGTTGGCGCCGGGTGCTTGCTTGGTGCTCGACTTCGGTACCGCCGCGACTGCGGACTTTATCGCTGCTGACGGTGAGCATCTAGGAGGCTTTATATGCCCTGGAATGCCCCTGATGCGCAGTCAGCTGCGAACACACACCCGCAAGATTCGCTACGACGATGCCGCAGCAGAGCAGGCCATGGAGCATCTTTCCCCAGGTCGAACCACCGTTGAGGCCGTTGAGCGTGGCTGCACGCTCATGCTTCGGGGGTTTGTATTGACCCAGCTTGAGTTGGCTCGGCGCTATTGGGGTGAGGATTTCACCGTCTTCCTGACGGGCGGGGATGCTGACCTGGTCTCGGATGCCGTACCGCAGGCTCGCTTTGTTCCGGATCTGGTTTTTGTGGGACTGGCGATGGCGTGCCCTTTGTTCTGAGGTTTTTTATGCGTTGGCTGTTTTTGCTCTTGCTCGTTCTCAATGCCTTCTATTACATCTGGCATCAACAAGAGGCGCCGTTGCGCGCTAAGGACGTTACGCCCCTGAGCCTCTATCGCGGCTCTCAGCAGGACATCCGGCTGTTGAGTGAGTCTTCTGATTCGGTTGTCCGCCGTGACCGGGCAAACGCCCCTGAGCCGCAAAATACATGCTTATACATAGGTGGCTTTGCTGATCAGCGACAAGCGCAGTTGCTTGAGCAGCGTCTCATGAGCCTGGATATAAAGGTCAAGGTGCAACTGCTCAATGTACCTGGCACTACCGGCTATTGGCTGCGTGTGTCCCCTGAAAGCAGGCGACTGGCCGATGATCTGCCCTTTGAAAACCTTGCTAAGGAATTCAATGAGTTAAAACATAAAATAATGTTGTGCGAAGGCGTTGCAAGTGTCGAATAGTTTGCATAGAATGGCGCCCGCTTCGCAGTGAAGACCTTTACGGTCTACAGCGTGAAGCGAAGGTCAACGCAGCTAAGCTCATATTTTTAATGAGAAAATGCTTGACAGAAGGCCGGCGTGATGTAGAATGCCGGCTCGCTTAGGAGGGGTTCCCGAGCGGCCAAAGGGATCAGACTGTAAATCTGACGTCTACGACTTCGAAGGTTCGAATCCTTCCCCCTCCACCATTTTTAGCGTGAGCTGCAAGCTCCGCGGGTATAGTTTAGTGGTAGAACCTCAGCCTTCCAAGCTGATGATGCGGGTTCGATTCCCGCTACCCGCTCCAAGTTTGCAGATTGTGCACGGTGTTTTGCTCTTGTAGCTCAGTTGGTAGAGCACACCCTTGGTAAGGGTGAGGTCAGCGGTTCAAATCCGCTCAAGAGCTCCATATAACAAGGCAGATATGAAAATATCTGCCTTTGTTTTAACAGCTAACTCGGCTTGATAGTGTTCTGCCTGGCGTGAATGTCGGGTGATTTCAAGTCTCTAGGGGTTGGTTGTTGTAAAGTCTTTTTCAGGCCTGCATAATGGTCGGCCTGATTTTGTTTTAGGTCAGTAGCTCAATTGGCAGAGCGACGGTCTCCAAAACCGTAGGTTGGGGGTTCGATTCCCTCCTGACCTGCCAGATTCACGTGGTGTGTCTGGCTTTCTTTTCACAGGATCTTCATAGATGACTCCTAAGGCTGAAGCTCAAAGCTCTCGTTTCGATCTGGTCAAGTGGCTTGCTGTAGTCGCATTGGTGGTCGTAGGCGTTGTTGGCAATCAGTACTATTCTGCTTCGCCGATCCTGTATCGCGTACTCGCTTTGCTTGCCCTTGCTGCTGTAGCTGCCTTTGTAGGCCTGCAGACTGCCAAAGGCAAGTCTTTCGCAGTTCTGGTAAAGGAAGCTCGCACAGAGATCCGTAAAGTCGTTTGGCCGACTCGCCAAGAAACCACGCAGACCACGTTGATTGTTGTGGCTGTTGTTTTGGTTATGGCGTTGCTGTTGTGGGGGCTTGATTCCCTGCTCGGCTGGCTTGTTTCCTTGATTGTTGGCTAAGGGTGTCCCGTGGCTAAGCGTTGGTACGTTGTGCATGCTTACTCGGGTTACGAGAAGCATGTCATGCGCTCTTTGCTAGAGCGCGTAAAGCTGGCAGGCATGGAAGATGGCTTCGGCGAAATTCTGGTTCCCACTGAAGAAGTGGTTGAAATGCGGAATGGCCAAAAGCGTAAAAGCGAACGCAAGTTCTTCCCTGGCTACGTGCTGGTTCAGATGGACATGAATGAAGGTACTTGGCACTTGGTCAAGGACACTCCTCGTGTCATGGGTTTCATCGGCGGTACTGCTGATAAGCCTGCTCCGATCACTGACAAAGAGGCAGAAGCGATTCTGCGTCGTGTTGCTGACGGCAGCGACAAGCCTAAGCCGAAGACGTTGTTCGAGCCGGGTGAGGTTGTTCGTGTCACAGATGGTCCGTTTGCTGATTTCAACGGCACTGTCGAAGAAGTTAACTACGAAAAGAGCCGGATCCAAGTGGCGGTGCTCATTTTCGGTCGCTCTACTCCGGTAGAGCTGGAGTTCAGCCAGGTCGAAAAGGTCTAGCTGAGCAAGCATCCCAACCCCGCAGCCCTAGGCTGTGGGGTTTTGTCGTCACTGGGATAAACGCGCAAGTAACCGGGGAGCCTTTCGAGGCGATTGAACCCGTAATTGGAGTGCCTCATGGCCAAGAAGATTACCGCTTACATCAAGCTGCAAGTGAAGGCCGCTCAGGCCAACCCAAGTCCACCTGTCGGCCCGGCTCTGGGTCAGCACGGCGTGAACATCATGGAATTCTGCAAGGCCTTCAACGCCCGTACTCAGGGTCTTGAGCCAGGTCTGCCGACTCCAGTGATCATCACTGTATACAGCGACCGTAGCTTCACTTTCGAAACCAAGTCGACCCCGGCTTCGGTTTTGCTGAAGAAGGCTGCAGGTCTGACTAGCGGTTCCGCTCGTCCTAACACCGTTAAGGTTGGCACCGTAACTCGTGCTCAGCTGGAAGAAATCGCGAAAACCAAAAACGCGGATCTGACTGCAGCTGATATGGATGCAGCCGTGCGTACCATCGCCGGTTCTGCTCGTAGCATGGGCCTTAACGTGGAGGGTGTGTAATGGCTAAGCTGACCAAGCGCCAAAAGGCTATCGCCGGCAAAATCGAAGCAGGCAAGGCCTACAACTTTGTAGACGCTGCTGCCCTGCTGACCGAGCTGTCGACTGTCAAGTTCAGCGAGTCCGTTGACGTTGCTGTAAACCTGGGTGTTGACCCACGTAAATCCGACCAGGTCGTTCGTAGCGCTACTGTGCTGCCACACGGTACTGGCAAGACTGTACGTGTTGCTGTCTTCACCCAAGGCCCGGCAGCTGAAGCTGCTCTGGCCGCCGGTGCTGATCGCGTTGGCATGGACGACCTGGCTGCCGAAATGAAAGGCGGCGACCTGAACTACGACGTAGTTATTGCCTCCCCGGACGCAATGCGCGTTGTAGGTCAGTTGGGTCAGATCCTCGGTCCACGTGGTCTGATGCCTAACCCTAAAGTCGGCACCGTAACGCCAGACGTAGCTACCGCGGTTAAAAACGCCAAGGCTGGTCAGGTTCGTTATCGCACCGACAAAAACGGCATCATTCACACCTCCGTTGGCAAAGTCGGCTTTGATGCCGTCAAGCTGAAGGAAAACGTTGAAGCCCTGATCGCTGATCTGAAGCGTATCAAGCCAGCTTCCTCGAAAGGTATCTACGTTAAGCGCGTTACCCTGAGCACCACTATGGGCCCAGGTCTGGTCATCGACCAAGGCTCGCTGGACGTATAAGACACAAGTTGGCGCGAGCGATCGCGCTGATTGAAAAAATTGGGGTCCCTGCCTGGCGGGGGCTATCCAAGACCGTAGGCGGCGCAAGTCTTAAACCACAAGCCTACGCAGATGGTGCTCCCGGTTCCTTACCGAATCAGACACCAAAACGACATCCGGCTTCGGCCAGATGAAACGGTAACAAGCAGGAGTTAAACCCGTGGCAATTAATCTCGAAGACAAGAAGGCCATCGTCGCTGAAGTCAACGAGGCTGCCAAAGCTGCTCTGTCCGCTGTCGTGGCTGATGCCCGTGGTGTGACAGTAGGCGCTATGACCGGACTCCGTAAAGAGGCTCGTGAAGCTGGCGTATACGTACGTGTTGTACGTAACACCCTGCTCAAGCGCGCTGTTGCTGACACTGAATACAGTGTCCTCAACGACGTGTTCACCGGCCCGACTCTGATCGCGTTCTCCAAAGAACATCCAGGCGCTGCTGCCCGTTTGTTCAAGGAATTCGCCAAGAGTCAGGATAAGTTCGAGATCAAGGCAGCTGCGTTCGAGGGCAAGTTCCTCGCAGCTAACCAAATCGACGTACTGGCAACACTGCCGACCCGTAACGAAGCTATTTCGCAGCTGATGAGCGTGATTCAAGGCGCTACCAGCAAGCTGGCTCGTACTCTGGCTGCAGTTCGCGAGCAAAAAGAAGCTGCCGCAGCCTAAGGCTGAGCACCTCCTTTCGCGTATTTTTGTTTATTTCGATGGCCGCGTAGGCCGTCCCCCAATTCAGGAAATACAGTAATGTCTATCTCCCAAGAAGATATCCTCAACGCCGTAGCTGAAATGTCGGTTCTGCAGGTTGTTGAGCTGATCAAAGCTTTCGAAGAAAAATTCGGCGTTTCCGCTGCTGCTGCTTCCGCTGGCCCAGCTGTTGCTGCTGTTGCTGCTGAAGAGCAAACCGAATTCAACGTCATGCTGCTGGAAGCTGGCGAGAAGAAAGTAAACGTGATCAAGGCAGTTCGTGAACTGTCCGGTCTGGGCCTGAAAGAAGCCAAGGCTGTAGTTGACGGCGCTCCTGCCCAGGTTCTGGAAGCAGTGTCCAAAGACGCAGCTGACAAAGCCAAAGCAGTGCTGGAAGAAGCAGGCGCTAAAGTCGAGCTGAAGTAAGCATCGACCTTGCGTCTCCAGCCCAAGCGTTAAGCTGAAGGCTGATGGCTGGTGGCTCTTGCCACCGGCCTTTTTCCGTTCTTGGCTGTCGACTCGGTCGCCGCCACTAACGCGCTGTAGCCACCCGATGCGGTGGTGCAAACCATGGGGTTTGCGAGATTTTCTGGCTGCTCCCGTCGGGAGGGGCCAAACAAGCAGGTGACCAAGCTGGGGAACGCTGATGGCTTACTCATATACTGAGAAAAAACGTATCCGCAAGGACTTTAGCAAGTTGCCGGACGTCATGGATGTCCCGTACCTTCTGGCTATCCAGCTGGATTCGTATCGTGAATTCTTGCAAGCGGGAGCGACTAAAGATCAGTTCCGCGACGTGGGCCTGCATGCGGCCTTCAAATCCGTTTTCCCGATCATCAGCTACTCCGGCAATGCTGCGCTGGAGTACGTCGGTTATCGCCTGGGCGAACCGGCATTTGATGTCAAAGAATGCGTGTTGCGCGGTGTTACGTACGCCGTACCTTTGCGGGTAAAAGTCCGTCTGATCATTTTCGACAAAGAATCGTCGAACAAAGCGATCAAGGACATCAAAGAGCAAGAAGTCTACATGGGCGAAATCCCATTGATGACTGAAAACGGTACCTTCGTTATTAACGGTACCGAACGCGTTATCGTTTCCCAGCTGCACCGTTCCCCGGGCGTGTTCTTTGACCACGACCGCGGCAAGACGCACAGCTCCGGTAAGCTCCTGTACTCCGCGCGGATCATTCCGTACCGCGGTTCGTGGTTGGACTTCGAGTTCGACCCGAAAGACTGCGTGTTCGTGCGTATCGACCGTCGTCGCAAGCTGCCGGCCTCGGTACTGCTGCGCGCGCTCGGCTATACCACCGAGCAAGTGCTGGATGCCTTCTACACCACCAACGTGTTCAGCCTGAAGGATGAAACCCTCAGCCTGGAACTGATTGCTTCGCGTCTGCGTGGTGAAATTGCTGTCCTGGATATCCAGGATGAAAACGGCAAGGTCATCGTTGAAGCCGGCCGCCGTATTACTGCGCGCCACATCAACCAGATCGAAAAAGCCGGTATCAAGTCGCTGGACGTGCCTTTGGACTACGTCCTGGGTCGCACCACCGCCAAGGTCATCGTTCACCCGGCGACAGGTGAAATCCTGGCTGAGTGCAACACCGAGCTGAACACCGAGATCCTGGCAAAAATCGCCAAGGCCCAGGTTGTTCGCATCGAGACGCTGTACACCAACGACATCGACTGCGGTCCGTTCATCTCCGACACACTGAAGATCGACTCCACCAGCAACCAATTGGAAGCGCTGGTCGAGATCTATCGCATGATGCGTCCTGGTGAGCCACCAACCAAAGACGCTGCCGAGACCCTGTTCAACAACCTGTTCTTCAGCCCTGAGCGCTATGACCTGTCTGCGGTCGGCCGGATGAAGTTCAACCGTCGTATCGGTCGTACCGAGATCGAAGGTTCGGGCGTGTTGTGCAAGGAAGACATCGTCGCGGTACTGAAGACTCTGGTCGACATCCGTAACGGTAAAGGCATCGTCGATGACATCGACCACCTGGGTAACCGTCGTGTTCGCTGCGTAGGCGAAATGGCTGAGAACCAGTTCCGCGTTGGCCTGGTACGTGTAGAGCGTGCGGTCAAAGAGCGTCTGTCGATGGCTGAAAGCGAAGGCCTGATGCCGCAAGACCTGATCAACGCCAAGCCAGTGGCTGCGGCGGTGAAAGAGTTCTTCGGTTCCAGCCAGCTCTCGCAGTTCATGGACCAGAACAACCCGCTCTCCGAGATCACCCACAAGCGCCGTGTTTCCGCACTGGGCCCGGGCGGTTTGACGCGTGAGCGTGCAGGCTTTGAAGTTCGTGACGTTCACCCGACGCACTACGGTCGTGTTTGCCCGATCGAAACGCCGGAAGGTCCGAACATCGGTCTGATCAACTCCCTGGCCGCTTATGCGCGCACTAACCAGTACGGCTTCCTCGAGAGCCCGTACCGCGTAGTGAAAGACGCTCTGGTTACCGACGAGATCGTGTTCCTGTCCGCCATCGAAGAAGCTGATCACGTGATCGCTCAGGCTTCGGCCACGATGAACGACAAGAAAGTCCTGATCGACGAGCTGGTAGCTGTTCGTCACTTGAACGAGTTCACCGTTAAGGCGCCGGAAGACGTCACCTTGATGGACGTTTCGCCCAAGCAGGTAGTTTCTGTTGCAGCGTCGCTGATCCCGTTCCTGGAACACGATGACGCCAACCGTGCGTTGATGGGTTCCAACATGCAGCGTCAAGCTGTACCGACTCTGCGTGCTGACAAGCCGCTGGTAGGTACCGGCATGGAGCGTAACGTAGCGCGTGACTCCGGCGTTTGCGTCGTGGCTCGTCGTGGCGGTGTGATTGACTCTGTTGATGCCAGCCGTATCGTGGTTCGTGTTGCCGATGACGAAGTTGAAACTGGCGAAGCCGGTGTCGACATCTACAACCTGACCAAATACACCCGCTCGAACCAGAACACCTGCATCAACCAGCGTCCGTTGGTGAGCAAGGGTGATCGCGTTCAGCGTAGCGACATCATGGCCGACGGCCCGTCCACCGACATGGGTGAACTGGCTCTGGGTCAGAACATGCGCATCGCGTTCATGGCATGGAACGGCTTCAACTTCGAAGACTCCATCTGCCTGTCCGAGCGTGTTGTTCAAGAGGACCGTTTCACCACGATCCACATTCAGGAACTGACCTGTGTGGCACGTGACACCAAGCTTGGGCCAGAGGAAATCACTGCAGACATCCCGAACGTGGGTGAAGCTGCACTGAACAAACTGGACGAAGCCGGTATCGTTTACGTAGGTGCTGAAGTTGGCGCAGGCGACATCCTGGTCGGTAAGGTCACTCCGAAAGGCGAGACCCAACTGACGCCGGAAGAGAAGCTGTTGCGTGCCATCTTCGGTGAAAAAGCCAGCGACGTTAAAGACACCTCCCTGCGTGTACCTACCGGTACCAAGGGTACTGTCATCGACGTACAGGTCTTCACCCGTGACGGCGTCGAGCGTGATGCTCGTGCACTGTCCATCGAGAAGACTCAACTCGACGAGATCCGCAAGGACCTGAACGAAGAGTTCCGTATCGTTGAAGGCGCGACCTTCGAACGTCTGCGTTCCGCTCTGGTAGGCCACAAGGCCGAAGGCGGCGCAGGTCTGAAGAAAGGTCAGGACATCACCGACGAAATCCTCGACGGTCTTGAGCACGGCCAGTGGTTCAAACTGCGCATGGCTGAAGATGCTCTGAACGAGCAGCTTGAGAAGGCTCAGGCCTATATCGTTGATCGTCGCCGTCTGCTGGACGACAAGTTCGAAGACAAGAAGCGCAAACTGCAGCAGGGCGATGACCTGGCTCCAGGCGTGCTGAAAATCGTCAAGGTTTACCTGGCAATCCGTCGCCGCATCCAGCCGGGCGACAAGATGGCCGGTCGTCACGGTAACAAAGGTGTGGTCTCCGTGATCATGCCGGTTGAAGACATGCCGCACGATGCCAATGGCACCCCGGTCGACGTCGTCCTCAACCCGTTGGGCGTACCTTCGCGTATGAACGTTGGTCAGATCCTTGAAACCCACCTGGGCCTCGCGGCCAAAGGTCTGGGCGAGAAGATCAACCGTATGATCGAAGAGCAGCGCAAGGTCGCAGACCTGCGTAAGTTCCTGCACGAGATCTACAACGAGATCGGCGGTCGCAACGAAGAGCTGGACACCTTCTCCGACCAGGAAATCCTGGATCTGGCGAAGAACCTGCGCGGCGGCGTTCCAATGGCTACCCCGGTGTTCGACGGTGCCAAGGAAAGCGAAATCAAGGCCATGCTGAAACTGGCAGACCTGCCGGAAAGCGGCCAGATGCAGCTGTTCGACGGCCGTACCGGCAACAAGTTTGAGCGCCCGGTTACTGTTGGCTACATGTACATGCTGAAGCTGAACCACTTGGTAGACGACAAGATGCACGCTCGTTCTACCGGTTCGTACAGCCTGGTTACCCAGCAGCCGCTGGGTGGTAAGGCTCAGTTCGGTGGTCAGCGTTTCGGGGAGATGGAGGTCTGGGCACTGGAAGCATACGGTGCTGCTTACACTCTGCAAGAAATGCTCACAGTGAAGTCGGACGATGTGAACGGTCGGACCAAGATGTACAAAAACATCGTGGACGGCGATCACCGTATGGAGCCGGGCATGCCCGAGTCCTTCAACGTGTTGATCAAAGAAATTCGTTCCCTCGGCATCGATATCGATCTGGAAACCGAATAACACGTGACGCGAATCGAGAGCGGGGCTGTTTAGCCCGCTCTCTGCTCCGCCAGGAGGAAAGGCCTTGAAAGACCTACTGAATTTGCTGAAAAACCAGGGTCAAGTCGAAGAGTTCGACGCCATCCGTATTGGATTGGCATCGCCTGAGATGATCCGTTCGTGGTCGTTCGGTGAAGTTAAAAAGCCGGAAACCATTAACTACCGTACGTTCAAACCTGAGCGTGACGGCCTGTTCTGCGCCAAGATCTTTGGCCCGGTAAAGGATTACGAGTGCCTGTGCGGTAAGTACAAGCGCTTGAAGCACCGTGGTGTGATCTGCGAGAAGTGCGGCGTTGAAGTTGCGCTGGCTAAGGTTCGTCGTGAGCGCATGGCGCACATCGAGCTGGCGTCGCCGGTTGCCCACATCTGGTTCCTGAAATCGCTGCCGTCCCGTATCGGCTTGCTGATGGACATGACCCTGCGTGATATCGAACGCGTTCTCTATTTCGAGAGCTATGTCGTTATCGATCCAGGCATGACCACCCTTGAAAAAGGTCAGCTGCTGAACGACGAGCAGTACTTCGAAGCGCTGGAAGAGTTCGGTGACGATTTCGATGCCCGCATGGGTGCCGAAGCGGTCCGTGAACTGCTGCACGCGATCGACCTGGAACACGAGATTGGCCGTCTGCGTGAAGAAATTCCGCAAACCAACTCCGAAACCAAAATCAAGAAACTGTCCAAGCGTCTGAAGTTGATGGAAGCCTTCCAGGGTTCCGGCAACTTGCCAGAGTGGATGGTGCTGACCGTTCTGCCGGTTCTGCCGCCAGACCTGCGTCCGCTGGTACCGTTGGATGGCGGTCGCTTCGCGACTTCCGACCTCAACGACCTGTACCGTCGCGTGATCAACCGTAACAACCGCTTGAAGCGCCTGCTTGATCTGTCCGCTCCGGACATCATCGTGCGCAACGAAAAGCGTATGTTGCAAGAAGCTGTCGATGCCTTGCTCGACAACGGTCGTCGCGGTCGCGCTATCACCGGTTCCAACAAGCGTCCTCTGAAATCCTTGGCTGACATGATCAAGGGTAAGCAAGGCCGTTTCCGTCAGAACTTGCTCGGTAAGCGTGTTGACTACTCCGGTCGTTCGGTAATTACCGTAGGCCCGACCCTGCGTCTGCACCAGTGCGGTCTGCCTAAGAAGATGGCACTTGAACTGTTCAAGCCATTCATCTTCGGCAAGCTCGAAATGCGCGGTCTCGCGACCACCATCAAAGCGGCCAAGAAAATGGTCGAGCGCGAACTGCCAGAGGTTTGGGACGTTCTCGCTGAAGTGATCCGCGAACACCCGGTTCTCCTCAACCGTGCACCGACCCTTCACCGTCTGGGTATCCAGGCGTTTGAACCGGTACTGATCGAAGGTAAGGCTATCCAGCTGCACCCTCTGGTCTGTGCTGCGTACAACGCCGACTTCGACGGCGACCAAATGGCCGTGCACGTACCGCTGACACTGGAAGCTCAGTTGGAAGCGCGTGCGTTGATGATGTCGACCAACAACATTCTGTCGCCAGCCAACGGTGAGCCAATCATCGTTCCGTCGCAGGACGTTGTATTGGGTCTGTACTACATGACCCGTGAAGCGATCAACGCCAAAGGCGAAGGCCGTGTGTTCGCTGACCTGCAAGAAGTTGACCGTGTGTTCCGTGCCGGCGAAGCCGCACTGCACGCCAAGGTTAAAGTGCGGATCAACGAAACCGTCAACGATCGTGACGGCGGCAGCGTGACCAACACCCGTATCGTCGACACCACTGTTGGCCGTGCGCTGTTGTATCAAGTTGTGCCAAAAGGTCTGTCGTATGACGTCGTCAACCTGCCAATGAAGAAAAAGGCGATCTCCAAGCTGATCAACCAGTGCTACCGCGTGGTTGGTTTGAAAGAGACCGTGATCTTCGCTGACCAGTTGATGTACACCGGTTTTGCTTACTCGACTATTTCTGGCGTTTCCATCGGTGTTAACGACTTCGTTATCCCGGATGAAAAAGCTCAGATCATCGGTGCTGCTACCGATGAAGTGAAAGAAATCGAGAGCCAGTACGCCTCCGGCCTGGTAACTCAGGGCGAGAAGTACAACAAAGTGATCGACCTTTGGTCCAAGGCCAACGACGAAGTGTCGAAGGCGATGATGGCAAACCTCTCGAAAGAGAAGGTTATCGACCGTCATGGCGTAGAAGTCGATCAAGAGTCGTTCAACTCGATGTACATGATGGCCGACTCGGGCGCACGGGGTTCTGCTGCGCAGATCCGTCAGCTCGCCGGTATGCGTGGCCTGATGGCCAAGCCGGATGGTTCCATCATCGAGACGCCGATTACTGCGAACTTCCGTGAAGGTTTGAGCGTACTTCAGTACTTCATCTCCACTCACGGTGCTCGTAAGGGTCTTGCGGATACCGCGTTGAAAACCGCTAACTCCGGTTACCTGACACGTCGTCTGGTAGACGTTGCACAAGACTTGGTTGTGACTGAAGTTGACTGCGGCACCGAACACGGTCTGCTGATGACTCCGCACATCGAAGGCGGCGACGTTGTAGAGCCGTTGGGTGAGCGCGTACTGGGTCGAGTAATCGCCCGTGACGTATTCAAGCCAGGTACCGAGGAAATTATCGTTCCTGCCGGCACTCTGGTAGACGAGAAGTGGGTCGAGTTCATCGAACTCAACAGCATCGACGAAGTGATTGTTCGCTCGCCGATCAGCTGCGAAACCCGCTACGGCATTTGCGCCAAGTGCTACGGCCGTGACTTGGCTCGTGGCCATCAGGTGAACATCGGTGAAGCGGTCGGCGTTATCGCTGCCCAGTCCATCGGTGAGCCGGGTACCCAGCTGACCATGCGTACGTTCCACATCGGTGGTGCGGCAAGCCGGACCTCCGCAGCTGACAGCGTTCAGGTGAAGAATGGCGGTACCGTCCGTCTGCACAACCTGAAACACGTTGAGCGAGTGGATGGCCACCTGGTTGCCGTATCCCGTTCCGGTGAGCTGGCAATCGCTGATGACTACGGTCGTGAGCGTGAGCGTTACAAGCTGCCGTACGGTGCTGTGATCTCGGTTAAAGAAGGTGACAAGGTCGACGCTGGCGCAATCGTGGCCAAGTGGGATCCGCACACTCACCCAATCGTTACCGAAATGAAAGGTACCGTGACCTACGTGGGCATGGAAGAAGGCATCACGATCAAGCGTCAGACTGACGAATTGACCGGTATGACCAACATTGAAGTACTCGACGCGAAAGATCGTCCAGCTGCCGGTAAGGACATCCGTCCTGCCGTGAAGATGGTCGATGACAACGGCAAGGACTTGTTGCTGCCAGGCACTGACGTAATCGCTCAGTACTTCCTGCCAGCCAACGCCTTGGTCGGTGTAGCGGATGGTGCGAAGATCGCGATCGGTGATGTTATCGCGCGTATCCCGCAAGAAACTTCGAAGACCCGCGACATCACCGGTGGTCTGCCGCGTGTTGCCGACTTGTTCGAAGCTCGTCGTCCGAAAGAAGCGTCGATTCTGGCTGAAGTCAGCGGCACCATCGCGTTCGGTAAAGAGACCAAGGGCAAGCGCCGTCTGGTTATTACTCCGAACGACGGTAGCGATCCGTATGAAGAGCTGATTCCGAAGTGGCGTCACCTGAACGTCTTCGAAGGCGAACAGGTAAACCGCGGCGAAGTTATCTCCGACGGCCCGAGCGATCCACACGACATCCTGCGTTTGCTGGGTGTGAGTGCGCTGGCCAAGTACATCGTTAACGAGATCCAGGACGTTTACCGTCTGCAAGGCGTGAAGATCAACGATAAGCACATCGAGACCATCCTGCGTCAGATGCTGCGTAAAGTTGAAATCGCTGAATCCGGCGATTCCAGTTTCATCAAGGGCGACCAGATGGAACTGACTCACGTATTGGTAGAAAACGAACGTCTGGGCGCGGAAGACAAATTTGTCTCCAAGTTCACTCGTGTGTTGCTGGGTATCACCAAGGCGTCGTTGTCCACTGAGTCGTTCATCTCGGCGGCCTCCTTCCAGGAGACCACTCGCGTACTGACCGAAGCAGCGGTAACCGGCAAGCGCGATTACCTGCGCGGCCTGAAAGAGAACGTGGTCGTGGGTCGTTTGATCCCGGCAGGTACCGGTTTGGCTTACCACAGCGAGCGCAAGCGTCGCCGTGATGCTGACAAGCCGCTGCGCGTAAGCGCCAGTGAAGTGGAAGCTGCACTGACCGAAGCGCTGAACTCAAGCGGTAACTGAGTTCTGCGGTAAATAAGTCTGGGCCCTGGCAGCCCCCATTCGTCGGATCGAGGCAATTTTGCCCCGGTTCGATGAGAGGGGAGGTCGGGGCCTTGCCTTGACTGGGGGCAAGATCCTCTTTAGACTCTTGTACCCCTAAATTTGGCGGGAATTCGTTCCTGCCATTTTGCTTTTCTTGCAAGACAATAGCGTCGCAAGACAACAGTGGAGCTAGTAGATGGCAACTATCAACCAGCTGGTACGTCAGCCGCGTAAGCGTATCGTCGAGAAATCCGACGTACCTGCGCTGCAGAACTGCCCGCAACGTCGTGGCGTATGCACTCGCGTGTATACCACTACGCCGAAAAAACCTAACTCGGCACTGCGTAAAGTATGCCGTGTGCGCCTGACCAACGGTTTCGAGGTTTCCTCGTACATCGGCGGTGAAGGCCACAACCTGCAAGAGCACAGCGTGGTACTGATCCGCGGCGGTCGTGTAAAAGACTTGCCAGGTGTTCGTTACCACACCGTACGCGGCTCCTTGGATACTTCCGGCGTTAAAGGTCGTAACCAGGGTCGTTCGAAGTACGGTACCAAGAAGCCTAAGTAGTAGCGGCTTTTTGTAAAACTGAATCATCTTATTTTCTGAGTCGATAAGAGTAAGGTCGGAGGCGTCCCGAAAGGGCACTGATTCCGAGCGAACCTGAAGACCGTTTGAGGGCTTATCCATGCCAAGAAGACGCGTAGCAGCCAAGCGCGAAGTGCTTGACGATCCAAAATACGGAAGCCAAATTCTGGCCAAGTTCATGAACCACGTGATGGAAAGCGGCAAGAAAGCCGTTGCCGAGCGTATCGTTTATGGCGCGCTGGAAAAGGTTAAAGAACGCAAGAACAGCGACCCCCTGGAAATCTTCGAGAAAGCTCTCGACGCCATCGCTCCGCTGGTCGAAGTGAAGTCGCGCCGTGTAGGCGGTGCTACTTACCAGGTTCCGGTCGAAGTTCGTCCGTCCCGTCGTAACGCTCTGGCAATGCGCTGGTTGGTAGACTTCGCCCGTAAGCGCGGCGAGAAGTCTATGGCTCTGCGTTTGGCTGGCGAACTGTTGGACGCTGCTGAAGGTAAAGGTGCTGCTGTTAAGAAGCGTGAAGACGTGCACCGTATGGCTGAAGCTAACAAAGCTTTCTCGCACTACCGCTTCTAATCTTAGCTTCACTAATTTTGCGAGGGCTTTATGGCTCGTACTACTCCGATTAGCCGCTACCGTAACATCGGTATCGTTGCTCACGTGGATGCTGGTAAAACCACCACCACCGAGCGCGTACTGTTTTACACCGGCAAAAGTCACAAAATGGGCGAGGTGCATGACGGCGCCGCGACCACAGACTGGATGGTTCAGGAGCAGGAGCGTGGTATTACCATTACTTCTGCTGCTATTACCGCCTTCTGGAAAGGTTCCGAGAAGCAGTACAAAGACGAGCACCGCTTCAACGTAATCGATACCCCAGGCCACGTAGACTTCACCATTGAAGTTGAACGTTCCCTGCGTGTACTCGACGGCGCTGTCGTTGTGTTCTGCGGTACCTCGGGTGTTGAGCCTCAGTCGGAAACCGTATGGCGTCAAGCCAACAAATACGGCGTTCCACGTCTTGTTTACGTAAACAAGATGGACCGTGCTGGCGCTAACTTCCTGCGCGTGATCGGTCAGATCAAGCAGCGTCTGGGTCATACTCCGGTGCCAATCCAATTGGCTATCGGTTCCGAAGACAACTTCCAAGGTCAGATCGATCTGATCAACATGGAAGCTGTTTACTGGAATGATTCCGACAAAGGTATGGTTCCTGTTCGTAAGCCTATCCCTGCAGAACTGCAGGAACTGGCTGACGAGTGGCGCAACAACATGGTTGAGGCTGCTGCCGAAGCCAGCGAAGAGCTGATGAACAAGTACCTCGAAGGTGAAGAACTCACCAACGCGGAAATCAAGGCCGCTCTGCGTCAGCGTACTATCGCTGGTGAAATCGTCCTGGCTGTTTGCGGTTCCTCGTTCAAGAACAAGGGTGTTCCCCTGGTTCTCGATGCTGTGATCGACTACCTGCCTGCTCCAACCGACATTCCTGCTATCAAGGGTACCAACCCTGATAACGAGGAAGAAGAAATGGAGCGTCATGCAGACGACAGCGAGCCGTTCTCGGCCCTGGCGTTCAAGATCGCTACCGACCCATTCGTGGGTACCTTGACCTTCGTCCGCGTTTACTCGGGCGTGTTGGCATCCGGCGACGGCGTGATCAACTCGGTTAAAGGTAAGAAAGAGCGCGTGGGTCGTATGGTGCAAATGCACGCAAACGCCCGTGAAGAGATCAAGGAAGTACGCGCTGGTGACATCGCGGCCCTGATCGGCATGAAGGACGTCACCACGGGTGAGACTTTGTGCGACGCTGCTAAGCCAATCATCCTGGTTCGCATGGACTTCCCGGAGCCGGTTATTTCGGTTGCCGTAGAGCCTAAGACCAAGGATGACCAGGAAAAAATGGGTATCGCTCTGGGCAAACTTGCTCAGGAAGATCCATCTTTCCGCGTCAAGACTGATGAAGAGACTGGTCAAACGATCATCTCCGGCATGGGCGAGCTGCACCTGGACATCCTGGTTGACCGGATGCGCCGTGAGTTCAACGTCGAAGCCAACATCGGTAAGCCTCAGGTTTCCTATCGTGAGCGCATCACGAAGAACTGTGAAATCGAAGGCAAGTTCGTTCGTCAGTCCGGCGGTCGTGGTCAGTTCGGTCACTGCTGGATCCGTTTTGCTCCTGCTGACGAAGGTCAGGAAGGTCTGCAATTCGTGAACGAAGTAGTTGGTGGTGTTGTTCCTAAGGAATACATCCCGGCTATCCAGAAGGGTATCGAAGAGCAGATGAAGAACGGTGTTGTTGCCGGCTATCCGCTGATCGGCCTGAAAGCAACCGTTTTTGACGGTTCTTACCACGACGTCGACTCCAACGAGATGGCGTTTAAGGTGGCTGCTTCCATGGCAACCAAGCAACTGGCCCAGAAGGGCGGTGGTGAGTTGCTTGAGCCAATCATGGCGGTAGAAGTTGTTACACCTGAAGACTATATGGGTGATGTCATGGGCGACCTTAACCGTCGTCGCGGCATGATCTTGGGTATGGAAGACACGGTTTCCGGCAAAGTGATTCGCGCCGAGGTTCCGTTGGGTGAGATGTTCGGTTATGCGACCGACGTTCGCTCCATGTCTCAGGGTCGCGCAAGCTACTCTATGGAATTCAAAAAATACAACACAGCTCCGGCGCACATCGCTGAAACTGTATCCAAAAAACAAGGCTGATTCAGTCCTTTAGGCAAGGAGTTAATTGTCGTGGCTAAAGAAAAATTTGATCGTTCCCTACCGCACGTCAACGTTGGCACCATCGGTCACGTTGACCACGGTAAAACCACTCTGACTGCTGCTCTGACTCGCGTTTGCTCCGAAGTATTCGGTTCCGCAATCGTTGATTTCGATAAAATCGACAGCGCACCAGAAGAGAAAGCTCGTGGTATCACCATCAACACCGCGCACGTTGAATACAACTCGTTGATCCGTCACTACGCTCACGTTGACTGCCCAGGTCACGCTGACTATGTGAAGAACATGATCACCGGTGCTGCCCAGATGGACGGCGCAATCCTGGTTTGCTCGGCCGCTGATGGTCCGATGCCGCAAACCCGTGAGCACATCCTGCTGTCCCGTCAGGTAGGTGTTCCGTACATCGTGGTTTACCTGAACAAGGCTGACCTGGTAGACGACGCTGAGCTGCTGGAACTGGTTGAGATGGAAGTGCGCGATCTGCTGAGCACTTACGACTTCCCAGGCGACGACACTCCGATCATCATCGGTTCTGCTCGTATGGCTCTGGAAGGCAAAGACGATAACGAAATGGGCACCACGTCCGTTCGTAAACTGGTTGAAACTCTGGACAGCTACATCCCAGACCCAGTTCGTGTTATCGACAAGCCGTTCCTGATGCCAATCGAAGACGTATTCTCGATCTCCGGTCGCGGTACTGTTGTAACTGGTCGTATCGAGCGCGGTATCGTTAAGGTTCAAGATCCACTGGAAATCGTTGGTCTGCGTGACACTACCGTCACCACCTGCACCGGTGTTGAAATGTTCCGTAAGCTGCTCGACGAAGGTCGTGCTGGCGAGAACTGCGGCGTTCTGCTGCGTGGTACCAAGCGTGACGACGTTGAGCGTGGCCAGGTTCTGGTTAAGCCAGGTTCGGTTAAGCCGCACACCAAGTTCGAAGCTGAAGTGTACGTGCTGAGCAAAGAAGAAGGCGGTCGTCACACTCCGTTCTTCAAAGGCTACCGTCCACAGTTCTACTTCCGTACTACTGACGTGACTGGTAACTGCGAACTGCCGGAAGGCGTTGAAATGGTTATGCCAGGCGACAACATCAAAATGGTTGTTACCCTGATCAAAACCATCGCAATGGAAGACGGTCTGCGCTTCGCTATCCGTGAAGGCGGCCGTACCGTTGGTGCTGGCGTTGTAGCTAAAATCATCGAGTAATTATCTCTTCCGAGATAGCCTTGATGTTTTGAAGAGGCCCCCGCTCAGCGGGGGCCTTTTTTATTGGGTTGACACCTATCTGGGCCGTCTATAGAATTGCGCCTCCTTTTAACGGGCGTATTGCGCTCGCTGGGAATAGCAGCCGGAGTCTGAAATCCAATGCAAAATCAGCAAATCCGTATCAGGTTGAAGGCTTTTGACCATCGCCTGATCGACCAATCCACCCAGGAAATCGTGGAAACCGCGAAACGTACTGGTGCTCAAGTGCGTGGTCCAATTCCACTGCCTACCCGTAAAGAGCGGTTCACCGTTCTGGTCTCCCCGCACGTCAACAAAGACGCGCGTGACCAGTACGAGATCCGTACTCATAAGCGCGTACTGGACATCGTCCAGCCAACGGATAAAACCGTTGATGCACTTATGAAGCTCGATCTGGCGGCCGGTGTGGAAGTACAGATCAGCCTCGGCTAAGACTTGGGTCTTAGTCGTGTAACGCTCTGAAATGGGCGGCCATAGCGGGTGAAAGCCCCGTACACTCATGAGGTTTACAACATGACTATTGGTGTAGTCGGTCGTAAATGCGGTATGACCCGTATTTTCACCGAAGAAGGTGTCTCCATTCCGGTCACGGTCATTGAGATCGAACCGAATCGCGTCACCCAGTTCAAAACTGAAGAAACCGATGGCTATCGTGCAGTGCAAGTCACTGTCGGCGAGCGTCGTGCTTCGCGCGTGACTGCTGCTCAAGCAGGTCACTTCGCTAAAGCAAACGTTGCAGCTGGTCGCACTGTTATGGAGTTCCGTCTCGAAGACGGCGACTACCAGGCTGGCGATCTGATCAACGCTGAAATCTTCGCTGCTGGTCAACTGGTTGATGTAACCGGTCAGTCCAAAGGTAAAGGCTTCCAGGGTACGATCAAGCGTTGGAATTTCCGTGGTCAAGACAACACTCACGGTAACTCCGTTTCCCACCGCGTCCCGGGCTCTATTGGCCAGTGCCAGACTCCTGGTCGTGTATTCAAGGGCAAAAAAATGTCCGGTCATATGGGCGCTGAGCGCGTGACCGTGCAGTCCCTCGAAGTAGTGCGCGTCGACGCTGAACGCAATCTGTTGTTGGTCAAGGGTGCTGTTCCTGGCGCTACTGGCGGCAACCTGGTTGTACGTCCAGCGGCCAAGGCTCGCGGTTAAGGGGAAGCTGACATGCAATTAAATGTAAATGACGCTCAAGCGATCGAAGTTTCCGAACTGACATTTGGCGGCGAATTCAACGAGACGCTGGTTCACCAAGCAGTCGTGGCCTACATGGCCGGCGGCCGTCAAGGTAGCAAGCAGCAAAAGACCCGTTCCGACGTACGTGGTGGCGGTAAGCGCCCTTGGCGTCAGAAAGGTACTGGCCGTGCTCGTGCCGGTACTATCCGTAGCCCAATCTGGCGTGGCGGCGGTACCACTTTCGCAGCTCGTCCTCAGGATCACACTCAGAAGCTCAACAAGAAGATGTATCGCGCAGCACTGCGCTCCATCCTTGCTGAACTCGTGCGTACTGATCGTCTGGTCGTGGTTCAGGACTTCGCTGTTGAAAGTCCAAAAACCAAAGATCTGCTGGGCAAACTGAACAACATGAGCCTGACCGACGTTTTGATCGTGTCCGAAGCTGTTGATCAGAACCTGTACCTGGCTGCTCGTAACCTGCCTCACGTTGATGTACGTGACGTGCAAGGTTCCGATCCAGTTAGTCTGATCGCATACGACAAGGTGTTGATCACTGTGTCGGCCGTGAAGAAATTCGAGGAGCTGCTGGGATGAACCAGGAACGCGTATTTAAAGTTCTGCTTGGCCCGCACGTTTCCGAAAAGGCTACGGTTCTGGCTGACAAGAAAGGCCAGTTCGTTTTCAAGGTTGCAACTGACGCAACCAAGCTGGAAATCAAGAAGGCCGTCGAAAGCCTGTTCAGCGTGAAAGTTGAGCGTGTTACTACCCTGAATGTTCTGGGTAAGAGCAAGCGCACTGCTCGCGGTCTGGGCAAGCGTAATGACTGGAAGAAGGCAGTTATCTCCCTTCAGCCAGGCCAAGATCTCGATTTCAGCAGCAGTGCTGAGTAAGGAAGGGGTGCATCATGGCAATCGTTAAATGCAAACCGACTTCCCCTGGCCGCCGTTTTGTGGTCAAGGTGGTCAACCAGGAGCTGCATAAAGGCGCTCCTCACGCACCGCTGCTCGAGAAGAAATCGAAGACTGGTGGTCGTAACAACAATGGTCGTATTACCACTCGTCACATCGGTGGTGGCCATAAGCAGCATTATCGTCTGGTCGACTTCCGTCGCAACGACAAAGATGGCATCGCTGCCACTGTCGAGCGTATCGAATACGATCCAAACCGTACTGCTCACATCGCTCTGCTGCTGTACGCAGATGGCGAGCGTCGCTACATCATCGCCCCTAAAGGCGTGAGCGCTGGCGACCAGCTGATCGCAGGTGCTCTGGCACCGATCAAGCCGGGCAACGCTCTGCAACTGCGCAACATTCCAGTTGGTAGCACCGTACACGGCATCGAATTGAAGCCAGGTAAAGGCGCGCAAATCGCTCGTTCCGCTGGTGCTTCGGCTCAGCTGATCGCTCGTGAAGGTGTCTACGTGACCCTGCGTCTGCGTTCTGGTGAGATGCGTAAAGTGCTGGCTGAATGCCGCGCGACGCTGGGTGAAGTCTCGAACTCCGAGCACAGCCTGCGTTCGCTGGGTAAAGCTGGTGCCAAACGCTGGCGTGGCGTTCGCCCAACCGTTCGTGGTGTTGCCATGAACCCGGTTGACCACCCACACGGTGGTGGTGAAGGTCGTACCTCTGGTGGTCGTCATCCGGTATCGCCATGGGGCTTCCCGACTAAGGGCGCGAAGACTCGTGGTAATAAGCGTACCGACAAAATGATCGTCCGTCGTCGCAAGTAAATAGAGGGATACGACAGTGCCACGTTCTCTGAAAAAAGGTCCTTTTATTGATCTTCACCTACTGAAGAAGATCGAAGTGGCGGCGGAAAAGAACGATCGCAAACCAGTTAAAACCTGGTCGCGTCGTTCGATGATCCTGCCACAAATGGTCGGTTTGACCATCGCAGTACACAACGGTCGTCAACACGTCCCAGTTCTCGTTAACGAAGACATGGTCGGCCACAAACTAGGCGAGTTTGCCGGTACCCGCACTTATCGTGGGCACGTGGCAGACAAGAAAGCCAAGCGTTAAGGGGTAAGGAAATGGAAGTAGCCGCTAAGTTGTCGGGCGCTCGAATCTCCGCCCAGAAAGCCCGCTTGGTCGCCGACCAGATCCGCGGGAAGAAGGTGGGCGAAGCGCTCAACCTGTTGGCTTTCAGCAGTAAGAAAGCCGCCGAGATCATGAAGAAAGTGCTGGAGTCGGCCGTAGCCAACGCCGAGCATAACGAAGGCGCGGACGTTGATGACCTGAAGGTCAGCACCGTTTTCGTCAACGAAGGGCGTTCGCTGAAGCGCATCATGCCACGTGCCAAAGGCCGTGCTGATCGCATCGTCAAGCGGTCTTGCCATATCACTGTCAAGGTTGCTGACAAGTAACGGAGTCGAAGAGATGGGTCAGAAAGTACATCCCATTGGCATTCGCCTGGGAATCGTCAAGGAGCACACCTCCGTCTGGTACGCAGACGGTCGGACTTATGCGGACTATTTGTTCGCTGATCTGAAGGTGCGTGAGTATCTCCAAGACAAACTAAAAAGCGCGTCCGTAAGCCGTATCGATATCCATCGTCCGGCACAAACTGCACGTATCACCATCCACACCGCTCGTCCAGGTATCGTTATCGGGAAGAAAGGTGAAGATGTTGAGAAACTGCGTCAGGACCTGACCAAGCAAATGGGTGTGCCTGTGCACATCAATATCGAAGAGATCCGCAAGCCGGAGCTCGACGGTATGCTGGTTGCGCAGAGCGTAGCTCAGCAGCTGGAGCGTCGCGTAATGTTCCGTCGCGCTATGAAGCGCGCCGTGCAGAACGCCATGCGCATTGGTGCCAAAGGCATCAAAATCCAAGTGAGCGGTCGTCTCGGCGGTGCTGAAATCGCACGTACTGAATGGTATCGCGAAGGTCGTGTGCCACTGCACACCCTGCGTGCCGACATCGACTATGCCAACTACGAAGCTCACACCACTTACGGTGTGATCGGTGTAAAGGTTTGGATCTTCAAAGGCGAAGTAATTGGTGGTCGCCAAGAAGAACTGAAACCACAAGCACCAGCGCCTCGTAAAAAAGCTGCTAAGTAAGGGGTACGCCAAATGTTGCAACCTAAGCGTACGAAGTTCCGCAAGCAGATGACAGGCCACAACCGTGGTCTGGCACAGCGCGGTAGCAAAGTCAGCTTCGGCGAGTTCGCGCTGAAGTCTGTAGCTCGTGGTCGTCTCACCGCTCGTCAGATCGAGTCAGCGCGTCGTGCTCTGACCCGTCACGTAAAACGTGGCGGCAAGATCTGGATCCGTGTATTCCCGGACAAGCCGATCTCCAAAAAACCTCTCGAGGTTCGGATGGGTAAAGGTAAGGGTAACGTGGAATACTGGGTAGCCCAGATTCAGCCAGGCAAAGTCCTGTATGAAATCGAGGGTGTAACTGAAGAGCTGGCGCGTGAGGCTTTTGCCCTGGCTGCTGCAAAGCTGCCGCTCGCCACCGCCTTTGTTAAACGGACGGTGATGTGATGAAAGCGAATGAACTTCGTGAAAAATCCGCACAGCAGCTGAACGAGCAACTGCTCGGCCTGCTGCGCGACCAGTTCAATCTGCGTATGCAGAAAGCAACTGGCCAGTTGGGGCAGTCTCATCTGCTCTCGCAAGTTAAGCGTGACATTGCTCGCGTGAAGACTGTGCTCAACCAGCAGGCAGGTAAGTGATCATGGCTGAAGCCGAAAAGACTGTCCGTACGCTGACTGGCCGTGTTGTCAGCGACAAGATGGACAAAACCATCACCGTTTTGATCGAGCGTCGCGTTAAGCACCCGATCTACGGTAAATATGTTAAGCGTTCGACTAAGCTGCACGCGCACGACGAAACCAATCAGTGCCACATCGGCGACAAAGTCACTATTCGTGAAACTCGTCCGCTGGCCAAGACCAAGTCTTGGGCACTGGTTGATGTTCTCGAACGCGCTGTGGAAGTCTAAGGACTAGGGGTCGGAGAAATTATATGATTCAGACTCAATCCATGCTCGATGTGGCCGATAACAGCGGCGCTCGCCGTGTTATGTGCATCAAGGTGCTGGGTGGCTCCCATCGTCGTTACGCTGGTATCGGTGACATCATCAAAGTTACCGTGAAGGAAGCAATTCCTCGCGGTAAAGTGAAAAAAGGCCAAGTGATGACTGCTGTTGTAGTCCGCACTCGTCACGGCGTACGCCGTGCTGATGGCTCCATTATCCGCTTTGATGGCAACGCTGCTGTTCTTCTGAACAACAAGCAAGAGCCGATCGGCACCCGTATCTTTGGGCCAGTGACCCGTGAACTTCGTACTGAGAAGTTCATGAAGATCGTCTCGCTCGCCCCAGAAGTGCTGTAAGGAGATCCGACATGCAAAAGATTCGTCGTGACGACGAGATCATCGTGATCGCCGGCAAAGACAAAGGTAAGCGCGGTAAGGTGCTTAAGGTTCTCGCTAATAACCGTCTGGTTATCGGTGGTCTGAACCTGGTTAAGCGTCATACCAAGCCTAACCCGATGTCGGGCGTACAAGGCGGTATCGTCGAAAAAGAAGCTCCACTGGACGCTTCTAACGTCGCCATTTTCAACGGCGAAACCAACAAGGCTGATCGCGTTGGTTTCAAAGTAGAAGACGGCAAGAAAATTCGTGTCTTCAAGTCGACCCAAAAAGCGGTTGATGCTTGAACACTGCTAGGTAGAAGACCATGGCACGACTAAAAGAGATTTACTGGAAAGAAATCGCACCTAAGCTTAAGGAAGAACTTAAGCTTTCGAACGTGATGGAAGTTCCACGCGTTACCAAAATCACCCTGAACATGGGTCTGGGCGAGGCGGTCGGTGACAAGAAAGTCATCGAGCACGCTGTTGCTGACCTGGAAAAGATCACCGGTCAAAAAGTCGTTGTGACTTACGCTCGGAAATCCATCGCTGGCTTTAAAGTCCGTGAAGGTTGGCCGATCGGCGTCAAAGTGACTCTGCGCCGTGAGCGTATGTACGAATTCCTGGATCGTCTGCTGTCGATCTCCCTGCCTCGGGTTCGCGACTTCCGCGGCCTGAATGCCAAGTCCTTCGATGGTCGTGGTAACTACAGCATGGGCGTGAAAGAGCAGATCATCTTCCCGGAAATCGACTACGACAAGATCGATGCTCTCCGCGGTCTGGACATCACCCTGACCACCACTGCCAAGAACGATGATGAAGGTCGCGCCCTGTTGCGTGCTTTCAAATTCCCGTTCCGCAACTGATTGGAGTAGGACCATGGCCAAGATGAGCATGAAAAACCGCGAGCTGAAGCGTCAGCTCACGGTTGCCAAGTACGCCAAGAAGCGTGCAGCACTGAAAGCAATCATCGTTGATCTGAACGCAAGTCCAGAAGCACGTTGGGAAGCTACAGTTGCTCTGCAGAAGCAGCCACGTGACGCAAGCGCTTCGCGCATGCGTAACCGCTGCCGCCTGACCGGTCGTCCACACGGCGTTTACCGCAAGTTCGGCCTCGGCCGTAACAAACTGCGTGAAGCGGCAATGCGTGGTGACGTACCAGGTCTGGTTAAAGCCAGCTGGTAAGTACTTTCAACGTCCCGGTGTGCAGAATCGCAAGATACTGACCGCCGGTGGCCTTGAATCTGGATCAAGCCCCTTTTGGGGCTTGTTTCATTTCTGGAGTATGTCTAAAATACGCGGCTCGCCTGAGCCCGTGTTTTTTATGCCCGGAGATTCTCGGCGACATATGTAGCCGCAAGGCTAATTTTTTTGTATTAGGAGCGTCTAGCCCATGAGTATGCAGGACCCGTTAGCGGACATGCTAACTCGTATCCGTAATGCCCAGATGGCTGAAAAGTCCGTCGTAAGCATGCCATCTTCCAAGTTGAAGGTGGCTGTTGCCAAAGTCCTGAAAGACGAAGGCTACATTGCGGGTTATCAGATCAGCAGCGAAACAAAACCACTGCTGTCCATCGAGCTGAAGTACTTCGAAGGCCGTTCGGTCATCGAGGAAGTGAAGCGCGTTAGCCGTCCAGGCCTGCGTCAGTACAAGTCCGCTGAAGATCTGCCGAAAGTTCGTGGCGGTCTGGGCGTGTCTATCGTCTCCACCAACAAAGGTGTGATGACGGATCGTGCTGCGCGCGCTGCCGGTGTCGGCGGCGAAGTTCTTTGCACTGTGTTCTAAGGGGGGATAAGCATGTCTCGCGTCGCTAAGAACCCCGTTAAGCTGCCAGCCGGTGTCGAAGTCAAATTCGCAGGCCAACAGCTTTCGGTGAAGGGTGCCAAGGGCACTCTTGAACTGAACATCCATTCGTCCGTTGAGATCGTTGAGGAAGCTGGTGAGCTGCGTTTCGCTGCTCGCAATGGCGATCAACAAACTCGCGCAATGGCCGGTACCACGCGTGCGTTGGTAAACAACATGGTCCAAGGCGTAAGCCAAGGCTTCGAGCGTAAGCTCCAGCTGGTCGGTGTTGGTTACAAAGCGCAAGCAAAAGGCACGGTTTTGAACCTGGCCCTTGGCTTCTCGCACCCAGTGGATTACGAACTGCCGGAAGGCATCACCGCTGAGACCCCTAGCCAGACCGATATCCTGATCAAGGGCATCGATAAGCAGCTGGTAGGTCAGGTGGCCGCTGAGATCCGCGACTTCCGTCCACCAGAGCCGTACAAAGGCAAAGGTGTGCGCTACGCGGACGAAGTCGTCCGTCGTAAAGAAGCCAAGAAGAAGTAGGGCATAGCAAATGACCGACAAAAAAGTTACTCGACTGCGTCGCGCTCGCAAAGCACGCCTGAAAATGCACGAACTCGAAGTCGTGCGTCTCTGCGTGTACCGCTCGTCGCAGCACATCTACGCCCAGGTCATCTCGGCCGACGGCAACAAAGTCCTGGCAAGCGCCTCGACTTTGGATAAAGAACTGCGTGATGGTGCCACCGGCAACATCGACGCGGCCACAAAGGTTGGCCAGCTGGTCGCTACGCGTGCTAAGGCCGTGGGCGTCTCGCAAGTGGCTTTCGACCGCTCTGGCTTCAAGTACCACGGTCGCGTGAAAGCGCTGGCTGATGCTGCTCGTGAAGCTGGGCTGGAGTTCTAAGTTATGTCAAATAACGACCAAAAGCGCGACGAAGGCTACATTGAGAAGCTGGTTCAAGTTAACCGCGTAGCCAAAACCGTTAAAGGCGGCCGTATCTTCACTTTCACCGCGTTGACCGTGGTGGGTGATGGTAAAGGGCGCGTTGGCTTCGGCCGTGGCAAGTCACGTGAAGTGCCTGCTGCGATCCAGAAGGCAATGGAAGCTGCTCGTCGCAACATGATCCAAGTTGATCTGAACGGCACCACGCTGCAGTACGCAATGAAGTCCGCTCACGGCGCTTCGAAGGTGTACATGCAGCCTGCTTCTGAAGGTACCGGTATCATCGCTGGCGGCGCTATGCGTGCTGTCCTCGAAGTTGCTGGTGTTCAGAACGTTCTGGCCAAGTGCTACGGCTCGACTAACCCGGTAAACGTGGTTCACGCCACTTTCAAAGGTTTGAAAGCTATGCAATCTCCTGAGTCCATTGCTGCCAAGCGCGGCTTGACTGTCAAGGAGATCTTCTGATCATGGCTACCGTTAAAGTAACGCTGATCAAAAGCATGACCGGCCGCATCCCTAACCACAAACTGTGTGTTAAAGGTTTGGGTCTGCGTCGCATCGGTCACACTGTAGAAGTCCAGGATACTCCCGAGAATCGCGGGATGATCAACAAGGCTTACTACATGCTGCGTGTAGAGGGTTAATCGATGAAACTCAATGATCTGAGTCCAGCGCCGGGTTCCCGTCGCGAAAAGCATCGTCCGGGCCGTGGTATCGGTAGCGGTTTGGGTAAGACTGGTGGCCGTGGCCACAAAGGTCAAACCTCCCGTTCCGGTGGCACCATCGCTCCAGGCTTTGAAGGCGGTCAACAGCCGCTGCATCGTCGCCTGCCTAAGTTCGGTTTCGTATCCCTGAAAGCCATGGACCGCGCAGAAGTGCGTCTGTCCGAGCTGGCTAAAGTGGAAGGCGACATCGTTACTGTGCAGACCCTGAAAGATGCCAACGTGATCAACGTCAACGTACAGCGTGTGAAAATCATGCTGTCCGGTGAAGTGACTCGCGCTGTCACTATCGGTAAGGGAATCGGCGCCACCAAAGGTGCGCGTTCGGCTATCGAAGCAGCTGGCGGCAAGTTCGAGGAATAAATGGCTAAGCAAGGTGCTCTCTCAGCGCTCGGCAAAGGCGGTATGTCTGAACTCTGGGCTCGTCTGCGTTTTCTGTTCCTGGCGATTATCGTCTACCGAATAGGCGCACACATCCCGGTTCCAGGTATCAACCCGGACCGACTCGCAGACCTGTTTCGACAGAATGAGGGGACCATTCTTAGCTTGTTCAACATGTTTTCCGGCGGCGCGCTGGAACGGATGAGCATCTTTGCACTGGGGATCATGCCGTACATTTCGGCATCGATCATCATGCAACTGATGACCGCCGTCAGCCCGCAATTGGAGCAGTTGAAGAAGGAAGGTGAGGCTGGCCGTCGCAAGATTAGCCAGTACACCCGCTACGGCACTGTCGTCCTCGCCCTGGTTCAAGCTATCGGCATGTCCGTTGGCTTGGCGGGGCAGGGCGTTGCGTTCACTGGTGACTTTGGCTTCTATTTCGTCGCGGTATCCACGTTTGTGGCTGGTGCGATGTTCATGATGTGGCTGGGTGAGCAGATTACTGAGCGTGGTGTTGGTAACGGTATCTCGATGTTGATTTTCGCAGGTATCGTCGCCGGTCTTCCGAGAGCAATAGGGCAGTCTTTCGAGTCTGCACGTCAGGGTGATATCAATATCTTCGCCTTGGTTGCTATCGGTTTGCTGGCAGTAGCGATTATCGGTTTTGTGGTGTTCATTGAGCGTGGTCAGCGTCGTATTGCTGTTCACTACGCCAAGCGTCAGCAGGGCCGTAAGGTCTTCGCTGCGCAGACCAGCCACTTGCCGCTGAAAGTGAATATGGCCGGTGTTATTCCGGCAATTTTCGCGAGCAGCATTTTGCTGTTTCCGGCTTCGTTGGGTACCTGGTTTGGTCAGTCTGAAAACATGGGCTGGCTGCAGGACCTCTCTCAGTCGATCGCTCCTGGTCAGCCGTTGAATATTCTGCTGTTTAGTGCAGGGATTATTTTCTTCTGCTTCTTCTATACGGCGTTGATGTTCAATCCGAAAGACGTAGCGGAAAACCTGAAGAAGTCCGGTGCCTTTATTCCGGGTATCCGTCCAGGTGAGCAGTCTGCACGCTACATTGATGGCGTTCTGACTCGTTTGACCCTGTTCGGTGCTCTATATATGACGGCCGTGTGCTTGTTGCCCCAGTTCCTGGTGGTTGCAGCAAACGTTCCGTTCTACCTTGGCGGGACCTCGTTGCTGATCGTGGTCGTGGTTGTGATGGACTTCATGTCCCAAGTACAATCGCACCTCGTTTCGCACCAGTACGAATCCCTGATGAAGAAAGCCAACCTGAAGGGTTACGGCAGCGGCATGTTGCGCTGAGTACCCATAAGGTTCGAGGAGTTGGTGATGAAAGTTCGTGCATCGGTGAAAAAGCTGTGCCGTAACTGCAAGATTATTCGCCGCGAAGGTGTTGTTCGAGTAATTTGCAGCGCGGAACCGCGTCACAAACAGCGCCAAGGCTGAGTGTGATCCGCTTGAAGCCCGGCAGCTAGTGCGCTGCCGGGTTGATTATTTGTTATTACAGCGATATTATCTCGCGCCCTATTTCTTGGCTTCCGGGGCGTAGGTAGCTGTCAATTGGAGTCCCACTGAATGGCCCGTATTGCAGGCGTTAACATTCCAGATAACAAGCACACTGTTATCTCGCTGACCTACATCTATGGTGTTGGTCGCACTACTGCGCAGAAAATTTGCGCAGACACTGGGGTAAACCCAGCCGCAAAGATCAAAGATCTGAGCGACGAGCAGATTGAGCTGTTGCGTGGCGAAGTGGCGAAGTTCACCACTGAAGGTGACCTGCGTCGCGAAATCAACATGAAAATCAAGCGTTTGATGGACCTCGGTTGCTACCGTGGTCTGCGTCATCGTCGTGGTCTTCCAGTACGCGGTCAGCGTACCAAGACTAACGCGCGTACCCGTAAAGGTCCGCGTAAGCCGATCCGCAAGTAATCGCCCACGCGAATCGACAGGAAAATTATCATGGCAAAACCTGCTGCTCGTCCTCGTAAAAAAGTTAAAAAGACAGTGGTTGATGGCATCGCCCACATCCATGCATCTTTTAACAACACCATCGTGACCATCACCGACCGTCAAGGTAACGCGCTGTCTTGGGCTACCTCTGGTGGTTCGGGTTTCCGCGGTTCCCGCAAGTCCACCCCGTTTGCTGCTCAAGTAGCTGCTGAACGTGCTGGTCAAGCTGCGCTGGAATACGGCCTGAAAAACCTCGACGTCAACGTCAAAGGTCCAGGTCCAGGTCGTGAGTCTGCTGTCCGTGCTTTGAACGGCTGTGGCTATAAGATCGCCAGCATCACCGACGTGACGCCAATCCCGCACAACGGGTGCCGTCCGCCGAAGAAGCGCCGCGTGTAATCCAGGAGATTGTAAAGAATGGCTCGTTACATTGGTCCAAAATGCAAACTCGCTCGTCGCGAAGGCACCGATCTCTTCTTGAAGAGCGGCGTGCGCGCGATCGAATCGAAGTGCAACATTGAAGCAGCACCTGGTATCCACGGCCAACGCCGCGGTCGCCAGTCCGATTACGGCACCCAACTGCGTGAAAAGCAGAAGGTCCGTCGTATTTACGGCGTTCTCGAGCGTCAGTTCAGCGGCTACTACAAAGAAGCTGCTGGCAAGAAAGGTGCAACCGGTGAAAACCTGCTGCAACTGCTCGAATGCCGTCTGGACAACGTTGTATACCGTATGGGCTTTGGTTCGACTCGTGCCGAATCCCGTCAGCTGGTATCGCACAAATCCGTCAGCGTAAACGGCCAAACCGTTAACGTTCCGTCCTACCAGGTTCGTGCTGGTGACGTGGTCGCGATTCGCGAGAAAGCAAAAAACCAACTTCGCATTGTCCAAGCTCTCGATCTGTGTGCCCAACGTGGCCGCGTAGAATGGGTAGAAGTAGACACTGAGAAGAAGTCGGGCGTTTTCAAGAACGTTCCTGCTCGCAGTGATCTGTCCGCCGACATCAACGAAAGCCTGATTGTCGAGCTCTACTCCAAGTAAGGGCTAGAAAATAGGTGCATCCATGCAGATTTCGGTAAATGAGTTCCTGACACCCCGCCACATTGATGTGCAGGTTGTCAGTCCAACCCGCGCCAAGATCACTCTCGAGCCTCTCGAGCGTGGTTTTGGCCACACCCTGGGCAACGCGCTGCGCCGCATCCTGTTGTCCTCAATGCCCGGCTGTGCAGTAGTCGAGGCCGAGATTGACGGTGTGCTCCACGAGTACAGCGCCATCGAAGGTGTACAGGAAGACGTAATTGAAATCCTGTTGAACCTTAAAGGTCTGGCTATCAAGCTGCACGGCCGTGACGAAGTTACGCTGACCTTGTCGAAGAAGGGTTCGGGGGTGGTTACCGCTGCCGATATTCAGCTGGATCATGATGTCGAGATCGTTAATCCCGATCACGTAATCGCTAACCTGGCGTCTAACGGCGCCCTGAACATGAAGCTCACCGTAGCTCGTGGTCGTGGTTATGAACCGGCCGACTCGCGTCAGAGCGATGAAGATGAAAGCCGCAGCATTGGTCGCTTGCAGCTTGACTCTTCGTTCAGCCCGGTTCGCCGCATCGCATACGTGGTGGAAAACGCCCGTGTCGAGCAGCGTACTAACCTGGACAAGCTGGTTATTGATCTGGAAACCAACGGTACTCTGGATCCTGAAGAGGCTATCCGCCGCGCTGCAACCATTCTGCAACAGCAGTTGGCTGCGTTCGTCGACCTCAAAGGTGACAGCGAACCAGTGGTAATCGAGCAGGAAGACGAGATCGATCCGATCCTGCTTCGCCCGGTTGACGATCTGGAACTGACTGTACGTTCGGCTAACTGCCTTAAGGCGGAAAACATTTACTACATCGGTGACCTGATTCAGCGTACCGAAGTAGAACTGTTGAAGACTCCGAACCTGGGCAAGAAATCCTTGACTGAAATCAAGGACGTTCTGGCCTCCCGCGGTCTGTCCCTCGGCATGCGCCTCGACAACTGGCCGCCTGCAAGTCTTAAGAAGGACGACAAGGCGACTGCCTGATCGTCGTAATCACCGAACGTGAGTTTGGTAAGGAATGAACCATGCGTCATCGTAAAAGTGGTCGTCACCTGAGCCGTACCAGCTCGCACCGCAAGGCCATGTTCCAAAACATGGCGGTGTCGCTGTTCGAGCACGAGCTGATCAAAACTACACTGCCGAAAGCTAAAGAACTGCGTCGCGTTGCTGAGCCGCTGATCACTTTGGCCAAGACAGACAGCCTGGCTAACCGCCGTCTGGCTTTCGACCGTACTCGTTCGAAAGCTATCGTTGGTAAGCTCTTCAACGACCTGGGCAAGCGTTACGCTACCCGTGAGGGTGGCTACCTGCGCATCCTCAAGTGCGGTTTCCGCGCTGGCGACAACGCGCCTATGGCGTACGTCGAGTTGGTTGATCGTGCTACTGCCGGCGAAGCTGTATCCGCCGAGTAAGACGACAGTCTGCAACGAAGAACCGGGCCTAGTGCCCGGTTTTTTGTGTGCGTCTAAAAACCTGCTTGTATTTCCTAGTCGCAGCCCGCGCTGCTATCAAGCCATCGCCATTTGCGCGGCTGGCTTATTAGTTATTCTCTATCAAAGACCATGATTTAATGCATTTGATGGTGTCATCTTGATAGTCAATACTTCCTCCAAGCCGATTAGCCGGCAGTTCCGAGTCTGACCTGAGGAAGATTGAGCATGAGTAAAGTCCTTACTACCGCCAGCGGTGCGCCCGTTGCCGATAACCAGAATTCCCGTACCGCCGGCCCGCGCGGTCCTTTGTTGCTCGACGATTTCCACCTGATCGAGAAGCTTGCACACTTCAACCGTGAAAACATTCCTGAGCGCCGCGTGCACGCCAAAGGCTCGGGTGCTTACGGTATCTTCACCGTTACTCAAGACATCACTCAGTACACCAGTGCGAAGCTGTTCGAGTCCGTCGGAAAACAAACACCGACCTTCCTGCGGTTCTCCACTGTCGGCGGCGAGCGCGGTTCGGCCGACACTGAGCGCGACCCCCGTGGTTTCGCCCTGAAGTTCTACACCGAAGAAGGTAACTGGGACATCGTGGGCAACAACACGCCCGTATTCTTCATCCGTGACCCGCTGAAATTCCCAGACTTTATCCACACCCAAAAACGCTTGCCGCAAAGCAATTTGAAAAGTGCGCAGATGATGTGGGATTTCTGGTCGCACTCTCCAGAAGCGTTGCACCAAGTCACCATCCTCTTCTCGGATCGCGGCATTCCTGACGGCTACCGTCACATGCACGGCTTCGGCAGTCACACTTATAGCCTGATCAATGCTCGTGGTGAGCGTCACTGGGTTAAGTGGCACTACAAGACCAAGCAAGGGATCAAGAACCTGGCGCCAGCTGAAGCCGCGCGCCTGGCCGGTACAGACCCTGATTACGCACAGCGTGATTTGTTCGGTGCGATTGAGCGCGGTGACTTCCCGAAATGGCGTGTCTGCATTCAGATCATGACTGAAGCCCAAGCTAACGCTCACTACGAGAACCCCTTCGATGTGACTAAAACCTGGTCGCAGAAAGAGTTTCCCCTTATCGAAGTCGGCGAGTTGGAGCTCAACCGTAACCCGCAGAACTACTTTGCTGAAGTAGAGCAGGCCGCGTTTGGCCCAAGCAACATGGTGCCGGGTGTGGGCCTGTCGCCAGACCGCATGCTGCAAGGCCGTGTATTCGCTTACGCCGATGCTCACCGCTACCGCGTGGGCACCAATCACCAGCAATTGCCGGTGAACGCCCCACGCAACCCGGTAAACAGCTACCAGCGTGATGGTTCGATGGCCTTCGGCAGCAATGGTGGCGCAGCGCCTAACTATGAGCCAAACAGCTACGCTGATGCGCCCAAACAAGCGCCACAGTATGCAGAACCCGCCTTGGCATTGAGCGGTGCCGCTGATCGCTACGATCACCGTGAGGACACTGACTACTACAGCCATGCCGGCGCACTGTTTCGCTTGATGGACGATAGTCAGAAAGCCCTGCTGGTCAGCAACATTGCCGGTGCAATGGCCGGCGTCACCAGCGATGTGGTGCAGCGCCAGCTGCAGCACTTCTTCAAAGCTGACCCGGCTTATGGAGACGCAATCGCAAAGGCATTGGGTGTAACGCTTAGTTAAGTCTAAACGATAAGCAGAACCGCCCTCATTTGGGCGGTTTTTGCGCTATTTCAGCTACTTTTCTCCGGAAATCTTCACTTTTCTGCCGTTGGTCCCGTGACCTTCGGGTCATCATGGTTCAAACTACAGACTTTCAAGCAGGGAGATGTAGGGCGATGCAAGGTCACCCCGACGTAATCGATTACCTCAACACGTTGCTGACGGGCGAACTGGCAGCTCGTGACCAATATTTCATCCATTCGCGCATGTACGAAGACTGGGGTTTTACCGAGCTCTACGAGCGTATCAACCACGAGATGGAAGAAGAAGCACAGCACGCTGACGCGCTGATGCGCCGCATCCTGATGCTCGAAGGCACGCCACGTATGCGCCCCGACGACCTGGATGTGGGTACCACGGTGCCTGACATGCTCGCAGCCGATCTTCGCCTTGAGTACAAGGTGCGAGCCGCACTCTGCAAGGGCATCGAGCTCTGTGAGCAGCACAACGACTACGTGACCCGCGAAATTCTCCGTGTGCAGCTTAACGACACCGAAGAAGATCACACCTACTGGCTGGAAAAGCAGTTGGGCCTGATCAAGCTGGTTGGCCTGGAGAATTACCTGCAATCGCAGTTCTGATTCCCGGCTACAAAAAAGCCCCTGTCACCGCAAAGTGACAGGGGCTTTTTAATGCGCCCGAAAAATCAGGCTTTATCGCGTGCCAGCATCGGCTTCAAGTAATAACCGGTATGTGACTGCGGCATCTCGGAAACCTGCTCCGGTGTGCCCACCGCAATGATCTGGCCGCCCTTGGAGCCGCCTTCCGGCCCCAGGTCCACCAGCCAGTCGGCAGTCTTGATCACATCCAGGTTGTGTTCGATAACCACCACTGTGTTGCCGTGGTCACGCAAGCGGTGCAGTACGTCCAGCAATTGCTGGATATCGGCGAAGTGCAGACCCGTGGTCGGCTCATCGAGGATATACAGAGTCTTGCCAGTATCGCGCTTGGACAGCTCACGAGACAGCTTCACCCGCTGCGCCTCGCCGCCGGACAAGGTAGTCGCCGATTGACCCAGCTTGATGTACGACAGGCCCACATCCATCAACGTTTGCAGCTTGCGCGCCAACGCTGGAACCGCGTCGAAGAACACCCGAGCTTCCTCGATGGTCATCTCCAGGGTTTCGTGGATGCTTTTGCCCTTGTACTTGATCTCCAGGGTTTCGCGGTTATAACGCTTGCTCTTGCACACGTCACACGGCACGTAGATGTCCGGCAGAAAGTGCATCTCTACCTTGATCAAGCCATCGCCCTGGCACGCTTCGCAGCGCCCGCCCTTGACGTTGAACGAGAACCGGCCCGGCCCATAACCCCGCGAGCGGGATTCCGGTACGCCAGCAAACAGCTCGCGGATTGGGGTGAACAAGCCGGTATAGGTCGCCGGGTTGGAGCGTGGTGTACGGCCGATCGGGCTTTGGTCGATGTCGACGACTTTGTCCAGATGCTCCAGGCCCTTGATGCTGTCGTGCGCGGCTGCTTCCAGCGTGGTCGCGCCGTTCAAGGCGGTGGCACTCAGCGGGAACAGCGTGTTGTTGATCAGTGTCGACTTGCCCGAGCCGGATACACCGGTCACGCAGGTCAAAAGACCCAACGGAATTTCCAGGTCGACGTTGCGCAAGTTGTTACCGCGTGCGCCCTTCAGGTGCAGCGCCATTTTCTTGTTGCGTGGCGTACGTTTGGCCGGTACTTCAATCTTCACGCGGCCAGACAGGTACTTGCCGGTCAAAGAGTCCGGGTGGGCCATCACCTCGGCAGGCGTGCCCTCGGCAACAATATGGCCACCGTGCACACCCGCACCCGGGCCGATGTCGACCACGTAGTCCGCCAGGCGAATCGCATCTTCATCGTGCTCGACCACGATCACGGTGTTGCCGATATCCCGCAGGTGCTTCAGGGTTCCCAGCAGGCGGTCATTGTCCCGTTGGTGCAAGCCAATCGACGGTTCATCGAGGATGTACAACACGCCCACCAGGCCAGCACCAATCTGGCTGGCCAAGCGAATCCGCTGAGCTTCACCGCCAGACAACGTATCTGCACTGCGATCCAGCGACAGGTAGTCCAGGCCAACGTTAACCAGGAACTGCAGGCGCTCACGGATTTCCTTGAGGATCTTGTCCGCAATTTCCCCACGGCGGCCGGTCAGCTTGAGTAGACCAAAATATTCACAGGCATCGCCAATCGGCAGGTTGGTCACGGCCGGCAGTGTCTTCTCGCCCACCCACACATGCCGCGCCTCGCGACGCAGACGCGTGCCGCGGCAATCCGGGCAAGGCTGAGTGCTGAGGAACTTGGCCAGCTCTTCACGCACGCTCGCCGACTCAGTCTCGCGGTAACGACGCTCCAGGTTCGGCACGATGCCTTCGAATGGGTGCGAGCGTTTGACGATATCGCCACGGTCGTTCAGGTACTTGAAGTCGACATTCTGCGAGCCGCTGCCGTGCAGGATGACCTTCTGCTGCTCGGCCGGCAGCTGGTTGAACGGCACTTCCAGGCTGAATTTATAGTGCGAGGCCAATGACCCCAGCATCTGGAAGTAGTAGACGTTGCGCCTGTCCCAGCCGCGAATCGCGCCCTCCGCCAAAGTCAGCTCACCGTTGACTAGGCGCTTGATGTCGAAGAACTGTTTAACGCCCAGGCCATCGCAGGTCGGGCACGCGCCGGCCGGGTTGTTGAAGGAAAACAGCTTGGGTTCCAGCTCGCTGATGGCATGGCCGCAGATCGGGCAGGCAAAGCGCGCGGAGAAGATAACCTCTTCACCCGGTTCGTCGTCCATCGGCGCGACCAGCGCAATACCATCCGCCAGCTTCAGCGCGGTCTCGAACGATTCGGCCAGGCGCTGCTGCAAGTCGGCGCGCACTTTGAAGCGGTCGACCACCACATCAATGGAATGCTTCTTCTGCTTGTCGAGCTTCGGCGCTTCATCCAGCTCATACAGCTTGCCGTTGATGCGCGCGCGCACAAAACCTTGCGCACGCAGCTCTTCGAAGACCGAAAGGTGTTCGCCTTTGCGCTCGCGAATCACCGGCGCCAGCAACATCAGCTTGGCGCCTTCCGGCTGGGCCAGCACCAGGTCGACCATCTGGCTGACGGTCTGGGCTTCCAGGGGAATATCGTGGTCCGGGCAGCGCGGAATACCCACACGCGCATACAGCAGACGCAGGTAGTCGTAGATTTCGGTGATGGTGCCCACGGTAGAGCGCGGGTTATGGGAGGTCGACTTCTGCTCGATGGAAATTGCCGGCGACAGGCCTTCAATGGTGTCGACGTCAGGCTTTTCCATCATCGACAGGAATTGCCGGGCATAGGCCGACAGCGATTCCACGTAGCGGCGCTGACCTTCGGCATACAGCGTGTCGAACGCCAGGGACGATTTGCCGGAGCCGGACAGGCCGGTGATGACGATCAGTTTGTCCCGGGGCAGGGTCAGGTCGATGTTCTTCAGGTTGTGGGTTCTAGCCCCACGAATCAGGATCTTGTCCAAGATGGCCTCGCACGGCGGGCGTAAATAATGCAGGAGTATACGGCTAAAGACTGGATGAATATACACTGTCAAAGTGCCGGTTGCAGCCTTACATGAAAGCTGCGCGGCAAAGCGCCGCATATACCCTCTCAATCGATGGGACTGGTAGAATCGCCGCCGGTTCACACGAGGTTTTTCCATGCACGATCCCCACAGCGAACGCATGAGTAGCGGCGAGACCCGAGCAGCAAGCGGTCTGGCCCTGGTGTTCGCCTTCCGTATGCTTGGCATGTTTATGGTGTTGCCGGTGCTGGCGACCTATGGAATGGATCTCGCAGGCGCGACCCCCGCCCTGATCGGCCTGGCGATTGGCGCCTATGGCCTGACCCAGGCGCTTTTCCAGATTCCGTTCGGGATTATTTCCGACCGCATCGGCCGTCGCCCGGTGATTTACCTGGGTCTCATTGTGTTCGCGCTCGGCAGCGTGCTTGCCGCGCAGTCGGATTCGATCTGGGGCGTGATCGCCGGGCGCGTGCTGCAGGGCGCCGGCGCAATTTCCGCAGCGGTCATGGCGCTGCTCTCGGACTTGACCCGCGAACAACATCGCACCAAGGCCATGGCCATGATCGGCATGACCATCGGCCTGTCGTTCGCGGTGGCCATGGTGGTGGGTCCATTGCTGACGCGCGCCTTTGGTTTGCACGGGCTGTTCCTGGCCACGGGCGGCATGGCGTTGTTCGGGATCGTGATTGTGGCCTTCATGGTGCCGCGCTCCACCGGCACCTTGCAGCACCGTGAGTCCGGCGTCGCACGCAAGGCATTGTTGCCGACGCTCAAGCACCCGGACCTGCTCCGTCTGGATTTAGGTATCTTCGTGTTGCACGCGATGCTGATGTGCAGCTTCGTCGCGCTGCCCCTGGCCCTGGTCGAAAAAGCCGGCCTGCCCAAGGAGCAGCACTGGTGGGTCTACCTGACCGCCTTGCTGATTTCGTTCTTCGCCATGATCCCGTTCATTATCTACGGCGAGAAGAAACGCAAAATGAAACGAGTTCTCCTGGGCGCCGTCGCGACATTGATGCTCACTGAGCTATTCTTCTGGGAATTCGGCGACAGCCTGCGGGCGCTGGTAATCGGTACGGTGGTGTTCTTCACCGCGTTCAACCTGCTGGAGGCTTCGCTGCCTTCGCTGATCAGTAAAGTTTCACCGGCCGGTGGCAAGGGCACGGCGATGGGGGTTTATTCCACCAGCCAGTTCCTCGGCTCTGCGCTTGGCGGCATCATGGGCGGCTGGATGTTCCAGCATGGCGGTTTGTCGGTTGTGTTCCTGGGATGCGCAGGTCTGGCTGCCCTCTGGCTAGCCTTTGCTGTTACCATGCGCGAACCTCCCTATGTGACGAGCCTGCGTTTGCCGTTATCGCCAGAAGCGATCCGCGAAGCCGGTCTGGTTGAGCGCCTTAAGGCCGTCGCTGGGGTTACGGATGCTGTGGTTATTGCTGAAGAAGCCGCCATCTACATCAAATTGGACACCGAATTATTGGATCGCGCGACGCTCGAGCAACTGGTCAACCCAGTGCCGACAGCGCGCCCAGCTTAGGAGAACGTTATGGCCCGTGGGGTTAACAAAGTCATATTGGTCGGTACATGCGGCCAGGATCCCGAAGTTCGCTACTTGCCTAACGGTAACGCCGTGACCAACCTGAGTCTGGCGACCAGCGAACAGTGGACTGACAAGCAGACCGGCCAGAAGGTCGAGAAAACCGAATGGCACCGCGTGTCGATGTTCGGCAAGGTTGCAGAGATCGCCGGCGAGTACCTGCGTAAAGGTTCGCAGGTTTACATCGAAGGCAAACTGCAAACCCGCGAGTGGGAAAAAGACGGCATCAAGCGTTACACCACTGAAATCGTGGTCGACATGCAAGGCACCATGCAACTGCTCGGCGGCCGTCCACAGCAGGGCGATCAACAAGGCGGGGGCAACAACTACCAGCAGTCCGCTCCGGCCCCACGCCAGCAGGCTCCGCGTCCGCAGCAGTCGGCACCGCAGCAGTCGCGTCAGGCGCCACCTCCACAGCAGGCCGCTCCACAGCCTGCTCCGGATTTCGACAGCTTTGATGACGATATCCCGTTCTAATCGGTAACGTCTTCGCTCAAAGCCCCGCGAGCCATGCTCTCGGGGCTTTTTCTTTGCCCACAGAAACTGCGGTGCCTCTCGGAAATGGGCGCGGGACGCTCAAATGCCACTAGCACCCGATCGGCTGTCATACCGCGTTAGATGACTGACGTGCGCGCCAGAGCCCGGTTCTTACTCAGGCCTGTCGATCACACAACCATGGATAAACACTGTGTCGAACACGCTTCTTGCTTCGCCTGCCCAAGCACAAATGGCTGACCCCAACCGTGCTGACGCCCATGCCGAATGGCAGCCTGGGCGAAGAACTCCCCTCAACGGCGAACCGTACATGAGTAAGTGGCCGCGCGTGAGACCCGCGGCCCTCAACAACTGATCCCCAGCTGCCTGGCGGCAAAGGTTCTGCCGCCGACGCTCAGGCGTCCTTCGCGGCGGCGCTGACCACCATTTGCTTGAAGCGCTGCAACACCGCCGAGCCGTCACCGACCCGCGTCGCCAAATGCAATGGCGCCACCAGGCTTTGGCAGTCCGTCAGTTCGCGATAAACAATGCCATCCCCCCGTAACCGCTGCATGGACGCTGGCACGATGGAGACGCCAAGGCCCGCCGCCACCAGGCTCAATGTCGCGGTCATGCGCGGTGCTTCCTGGACCACCTGCGGGCTGAAACCCGCTTCACGGCAGGCCACCAGAATCGCGTCATACAAACCCAGACCGACGCGACGCCGATAAAGCACGAAGGCTTCGGTGGCCAGTGCCGCCAGGGGCAGGGGAGTTGCGGCGTCGTTTGCCAGCGGGTGATCGGTAGGCAGCGCCAGCAGCATCGGCTCCACCAGAATGGGCTGGTCCTGCAGCGTTTGACTGCCGCTGAGCGGCGAGCGGATAAACGCTGCGTCGAGTCTTTCATGGGCCAGCGCGTCCAGCAACTCGCCGGTACCCGCTTCTTCCAGGGCCACCGAGACGCCGACAAACGTTTCGCGAAACACGCGCAAAACGCTGGGCACGAACGGGTGCAATGCCGCCGAACTGGTAAAACCGATAGCCAACCGGCCACGCTCACCGCGGGCGGCGCGCCGCACGATATCGGCGATACCATCGGCCCGCGCCAAGACTTCTCGTGCTTCATCCAGCAATGCCAAGCCGGCAGTCGTGGGGCGCACGCCGCGCGGCAGGCGCTCCATCAATGTCACGCCTAGCTCGGCCTCAAGGCTTTGCAGCATTCGGGTCAGCGGCGGTTGTTGCATGCCCAGGCGTTGCGCCGCGCGAGTGATATAGCCTTCCTCGGCAATTGCCACGAAGGCTCTGAGTTGGCGAAGTTCCAGCATAGGGATACTTTCAAGGTATGGGAGGTCGCCAATCCTGGCATTTGTTCTCATGCCTCACAAGATTTAGGCTGTGGCCACTCTCGAAAAAGAAGGAAAGCCGTGATGACCTGGTCAGCCAAGCAGTACACGATGTTTGAACAGCAGCGCACCCGTCCGGTTCGTGACCTGGTCGCGGCCATTCCAGATAGCCCGGTAAACACCGCGGTGGACCTTGGTTGTGGCCCCGGTAACTCCACCGAAGTGCTGGCCGAGCGTTTCCCGCAGGCGCATGTCACCGGCATGGACAGTTCCGGCGACATGCTGATCGACGCACGCAAACGCCTGCCGGCGCTGAATTTCGAACTGGCCGACATCGGCACCTGGGCACCGGCACAGCCATGTGATGTGATTCTGGCCAATGCTTCGCTGCAATGGTTGCCGGACCACGCCACGCTCTACCCGCACCTGGTCAGCCAACTGACACCTGGCGGTACGCTGGCGGTGCAGACCCCGGATAACCTCGACGAACCAGCCCACCGGCTGGCGCGCGAAGTCGCTGCCCAGGGCCCATGGGCGGCGAAGATCGGTTCGGTCAAACACAATGAACGGCACACGGCGAGCTATTACTACGAGCTGTTGAGCATGCACTGCAGCACTGTCGATGTGTGGCGCACCACCTACCTGCACCCGCTGGCGGATCACGGCGCCGTGGTGGAATGGTTCAAGGGGTCGGCATTACGGCCCTTCCTCGCACCGTTGACCGAGCGCGAAAAAGTCGCCTTCCTGCATGAATATCAGACGCGGATTACCCAGGCGTATCCAGCACTGGGCGATGGCACTGTGTTGCTGCCGTTCCCTCGCCTTTTCATCATCGCGACCCGTTGACGCTCGGTACACAAGTGGCGGTCATGCCGCCGCCGCTTGTGCCTTCAAGTACTCCGCCGTCGACACCACGTCCGCGTAGGCAAAAGCCAGTGAAGCCATATAGGCCCCATGCACTTGGGCTGCCGGAATCACTTGCCCGTTAAATTCCAGGCCCCGTGTCGCACACGCGTCATGCAACAGCGTGACCTTGTAGCCCAGGTCCGCCGCAGCCCGCACCACGGCGTCGATGCACATGTGGCTCATGTTGCCCACCACAACCACTTCGGTGATGGCCCGTTGCTCCAGCAACGCCCGCAGATCCGTCCCACGAAATGCATTCACGACGTGCTTGAGCACCACCGGTTCATTCGCCTCGTTCACGGCCTTGGCATGCAGGTGCGCGCCCTCGGAACCCGGTGTAAAGAAGGGGGCGTCCTCGGAGGTGAACTCATGGCGAACGTGAATCACCGCGTCGCCCGCCTGGCGAAAGGCCTGCAGCACCTGCGCGGTCTTGTCGGCCGCCGCGTCCACGCCGTCGAGCGGCCACTTGCCCCCAGGGAAGTAGTCGTTCTGAATGTCGATCAGGATGAGCGCTTGCTTGGCCATGGGTGATGTCTCGTTGCAGAGTGAAGGGCCCCGTATCTTAGCTGGCGCCAGCCGCAGCGGCTGAGGGAATCGTGCAGAACGCCGGCTGTTCAACCGCCTGTCGTGCAGAATAAGACAGGCCAACTGCCATCGCTTTTTAAGCAACTGATTGATTTAGAGACGCTCTTTCCTGAAATCGTCTTGGCCTGATCCCTGCAACCATGGGTGTACACACATGGCGGGATAGCCAAGGGGGACGCATGACCCCGACTCAACGCAAGAAGCTGGTGGTTGCTCATTCCACGCGAGCGGGCGCGCCGCAGCACGAGGTTGAAACCAACCGGGCGCTGGCGCGGTGGCTGGCACAGATTCTGGGGCTGAAATTCGGCGGCAGTTACGACCCGCAGCAACATGCCGGGCGTGACGTGTATGTGCTGCCAACGCAAACCCTGGTGGGCGCCGCCCAGGCGCTGGCGCTGCAGGTGAAAGGCCCAGAGGATGTGTGGGGCGGTTACGTCGACTACGATTTCATCTGCACCAAAGCCATTACCCATGGCCTGCTGAGTCCCGAAGCGACGGCGCCGCAAGGCTGGTCGTCGGCGTTTACCGAGCGGGTGCGCCCGGTCGTCCTCGATGGCCTTAGCGTCTTTGCCCTTAAAGACGCATTGCCCGCCGCCACGCGCTTGCTCTACAGCGGGCCGATCCGCCTGAAGCCTGTGCATGCCTGCGCCGGTCGGGGACAGGAAGTTATCCACAGTCTCGATGAGTTCGAAGCGCTGCTGGCGCGACCCGACGTGGCAACGCTGTTTACGGAAGGCGTGGTGCTTGAGCAGGACTTGCACGAGGTGATCACCCATAGCGTGGGCCAGAGTTTTATCGGCGAACACGTCATCAGCTACTGCGGCCAGCAGTACCTTACTGAAGACGGACAGGGCGAAGCGGTCTACGGCGGCTCCGACTTACTCGTCGTGCCTGGCCACTACGCCGACCTGTTGCAGCTCGACCTGCCCGACGACGTGCGTGAGGCCATCGAACAAGCCCAGGTTTTCGACACGGCCGCCGATGAGGCCTACCCTGGTTTCTACGCTTCGCGCCGCAACTACGACATTGCCCAAGGCCTGGACAGTGACGGCCAACGCCGCAGCGGCGTGCTCGAACAATCCTGGCGCATGGGCGGCGCCAGCAGCGCGGAAGTCGCGGCGCTGCAAAGCTTCATCAATAACCCGAGCCTGCGTGCCATCCACGTTTCATCGGTGGAAACCTACGTGGACCAACCGCTGCCGGCGGACGCCATCGAGGTGTACCGCGGCCCTGCAGACAACAGCGACTTTCTTCTCAAGTACGTGACGGTTAAATCTTATGACGGCTAGAAGTGAAAGCATTGCGATCGACATCGACGACGAGCAAATGAGCGGGACATTCCTGAGCCCCAAATCCAAAGTGCCAGGCGTGTTGTTTGTGCACGGTTGGGGCGGTAGCCAAGAGCGCGACCTTGAGCGCGCCAAAGGCATTGCCGGCCTGGGCTGTGTATGCCTGACTTTTGATTTGCGCGGCCACGCCGGCACCGGTATTCCGTTGTCGCGCGTTACCCGCGAAGACAACCTGCGCGACCTGCTGGCGGCCTACGACCGCTTGCTGTCGCACCCGGCCATCGACACCTCGGCCGTGGCGGTGGTGGGCACCAGCTACGGCGGTTACCTGGCGGCAATCCTCACCTCATTGCGCCCGGTGCGCTGGCTGGCGCTGCGCGTGCCGGCGCTGTACCGCGACCAGGAATGGCTCAAGCCCAAACGCGATCTGGATAAGGTCGACCTGATGGATTACCGCAGCACCCTGGTGCACGCCGAAACCAACCGCGCCCTGCATGCCTGCGCGAAATTCACCGGCGATGTGCTGATTGTCGAGTCGGAAACCGACGACCACGTGCCCCACGCCACCATCATGAGTTACCGCGCGGCGTGCCAGCAGACTCACTCTTTGACCCACCGCATCATCGACGGCGCCGACCACTCGTTGAGCGACCCGGTGTCGCAGCAGGCCTACACCTCAATCCTGGTGGACTGGATTACCGAGATGGTGGTGGGCGAGCGGTTGAGCATCATCCAGGCCCGATAAAGCGTTGCCCTCTCAAGCGCCATCACGGGCAAGCCCGGCTCCCACAGTGAAATGCATTCCAACTGTGGGAGCGGGCTTGCCCGCGATGGCGCAGGTCCTGCCAACCTGCATCAAGCTGGTGTCTTTTTAACCCGCAACGCCTTGGCCTTGGCCTCCACCGCGAGGTACATCACCAACGCAATCACCAGCGGCAAAATGAAGTACACCGCCCGATAGGCAATCAACCCGGCCAGCAAACTCCCGCGCGACGCCTCATGCTGCAGCAAGCCAATAAACACCGCCTCCAACACCCCAAGCCCCGCTGGAATATGCGTAACCACACCGGCAATCGCGCTGATCAGCAACACCCCCAGCACCAGCGGATAGTCCAACTTGGCCGGCAACAAGGTAAAAATCACCGCTGCCATCAACGACCAGTTCAACGCGCCCAGGGCCAACTGCAAACACGCCATGCGCAACGACGGCAGATTGATCTCGATGCCCTTGATCGACCACGCACGCTTCTTCGAGAACCGGCACGCCGCCAAGTAGCCGAGGCTGGCCAACACCAGCACCACGCCAATGCCCTGCAACGCCAGGGTGCTGACTTTCCACCCGGGCGGCATCGTCACCAAACCGCTGCTGAACACCACACCGGCCAGCGCCATATAGCCGAACCAATTGGTGGCCAGGCTCAGCCCAAGGATCTTGGCGATATTGCCGGTGCTCACCCCAAGCCGCGAATACAGCCGGTAACGCATGGCAATCCCGCCGACCCACGCGCTCAGGTTGAGGTTGAACGCGTAGCTGATGATCCCCACCGGCAGGATTTGCTTCCAACCCAGCGGTTGGCGAATGTAAGTGCGGCCGATGAGGTCGAAACTGGCATAGACGAGAAAACTGCACAGGGTCAGCGCGCTGGCGATCAGCAATGTGCGCAGCTTGAAGTCGCCGAGCGTCTGCAGCACTTCGCTCCAGTCGATGCGCCGTGCCAGCAGGGTGAACAGCGCGATCAACACCAGGAAGAAGACAACGGTCAGCGGCTTCTTCCAGCGTTTGAGACGTGAACCACCGGCTTCAGAGGTCATGGGCCTGGCTCTCGAAGGGTTTCAAACGCGGTTTATGCGCGGGCAGCCAGCCCGTCAGCACGGGGAAGTGGCGCATCACATGAAACACCAAAAACCCTACGGTCAACCGCCATAACCACAGGCGGGGCTTGCGGTTTTCCGGCATGGTCCGGCAGTGCTCGTGGGCGAGCAGTTCCAGGCGTTCGTACAGCTGCTGGTTGAACGCGCGGTCGCGAATCAACACGTTGGCTTCCAGGTTCAGGGACAGGCTCAATGGGTCCAGGTTGCTTGAGCCTACGGTGCTCCACTCGTCATCCACCAACGCGACTTTGCCGTGTAGCGGGCGCTGGCAATACTCATGGATCACCACGCCGTCCTTGAGCAAATAGTCATAAAGCATGCGCGCCGCCAGCTTGGCCAACAGCACGTCGGGCTGGCCTTGCATGATCAGTTGCACGTGCACGCCACGGCGCGCGGCATTGCGAATCTCGCGCAGCAGGCGGTAGCCGGGGAAGAAGTAGGCGTTGGCAATCACCACGCGTTTTTGCGCCTTGCTCAAGGCGTGGATATAGGCCTCTTCGATATCGTCTCGGTGCTGCACGTTGTCGCGGTAAATCAGGCGAACCAGACCCTCTTCATTGGCCGTTGTCCACAGGGACGGCCGTTGCTGGCGTCGTCGCCAGCCCCGCCGCGTGCGCACCTGGCGGCCGCTTTGGGCGAGGGCAAAATGATGCAGGTCGGCGACCGCAGGGCCGGTCACTCGCACGGCGTAATCCTGCTTGGCTTCGGGGCCGAAATCGCCCAGATGGTCGGCAGAAAAATTGATCCCGCCGATAAACGCCACGGTGGCGTCCACCACCACGATCTTGCGGTGCAGGCGACGGAACCAGTTGGTGCGAATCCCCAGCATTTTCGACGCCGGGTCAAACATCTGCACCAGCACGCCAGCCTCGGCCAGCTCACCCAGAAACGCCGGGCTCAGCTCGCCGCAGCCAAACCCGTCGAGGCTGGCCACCACCTTGACGCCGCGCTGCGCCGCCTCAATCAGGATGCCTTTGAGCTCATGGCCGACCTTGTCTTCGAACAGAATAAAGGTCTCCAGCAAAATCTCACGCTGGGCATCGCGCATCGCTTCAAACACCCTGGGGAAGTAAGCCTCGCCGTTCTCCAGCAACTCAAGACGGTTGCCGCTCTGCCAGCCGTAATCGACATCACGCGCCTTGGCGTCATCTGGCGGCTGGTCGGTGGCAATGTGCTCTACCGCGACGGTCATAACTCGATCTCCACCGACAACGGCACATGGTCTGACAGATGCGACCACGGCCGGGTAGTCAGTACCTTGGGGTTGTGAATTTTCAGGTTGCGCACATAGATGCGGTCCAGCGGTAACAGCGGCAGGCGCGCCGGAAACGTGCGCGCGGGCTTACCAGTGGCTTCAACAAACACTTCTTTGAGACCGCTCTGGCTCAGGTCGGCCTTTTGGCGCCAGTCGTTGAAATCACCGGCCACCACCAGCGGCGCGTCGGCCGGGATTTCGCTGATGCGCTGTTCCAGCAAACGCAATTGCTGCTGACGATGCACCTCGCGCAGGCCCAGGTGCATGCAGATCGCATGCACCTCTTGGCCGGTGCCTGGCAGGCGCAATACGCAATGCAGCAGCCCGCGGCTCTCATGGCCGCTTTGCGAGATGTCGAGGTTGTCGTAGCGCACGATCTGGAATTTGGACAGCAACGCGTTGCCGTGGTCGCCGTGCGGGTAGACCGCGTTGCGCCCGTAAGCGAACTGCGGCCAGATGCTGTCGGCCAGGAACTCGTATTGCGGTATCTTCGGCCAGTCCTGGTAGCGCTGGGGATGGCGTTCGTGAGTACCGTGGATTTCCTGCAAGAACACCATGTCGGCGCCCACGCTGCGTACCGCTTCACGCAGCTCGGGCAGGATGAAGCGTCGATTCAGCGCGGTGAACCCCTTGTGGATATTCACCGTCAGCACTTTGAAGCGCGTGATGGCGGTAGTGGGCGTGGCGGGGATCAATTCCGGATGGGTCATGGCAGCACCCCGGGTTCTGGCAACGTGCCGGGCTCGGTGGCCAAGTGTTTATCCAGCTCGAAGCGCTGCAACAGTTGGCGCGCATCGAAGGGCGCGCGCACTTTGATGTCGTTGTCGAAATAGCAAAAAATATCGCGTTGCTTGCGCGCGCGTGGCGTGTGTTTCGGGTCGACCAAATGCGCATCCTCCGGCTGTTTGCCCTGGCGCCAGCGATCGATGCGGTCACCCCAACGCTTGATCGCCTCGGCGGTGTAGCCGCTGGCGTAGAGCTTTTTGTCACCGTGCAGGCGCAGGTACAGGAAGTTGGCGGTGACGTCTTCGATATACGGCCACTTGCCGGCGGTATCGGCGACCACCAGTGCCACGCCGTGCTTGTCCAGCATCTGCACAAACTCCGGCACTGCGAAACTCTTGTGGCGAATTTCCACCGCATGACGCAGCGGCTTTTTGCCATGGGCTTGCATGCTCGCCTTGCCGTTCAGGCGCGGCTCGTGCTCGCGGGCGAGGGCGGCGGCCTGTTGAGTGTCGGTGGGGAGTTGTTGAAGAAAGGCTTCAAACAGTGGCGGGTCGAATGTGAAGCTGGGCGGGAATTGCCAGAGGATCGGCCCGAGCTTTTCCTTCAGTTCCAGCACCCCGGAAGCAAAGAAATTGGCCATCGGCTTGTGCACATCGCGCAAGCGCAGAATGTGGGTGATGTAGCGCGGTGCCTTCACACTGAACATGAAATGCTCAGGCGTGTCGGCGTACCACTCGGCATAACGCTTGGGTGTTTGCAGGGCGTAGAACGAGCCGTTGATTTCGATGCTGTTGACGGCGCGTGACGCAAATTGCAATTCGCGTTTCTGGGTCAGGCCCTCGGGGTAGAAATCCCCCCGCCAGGGCGTGTAGCGCCAGCCGGAAATGCCGATGTGAATCGCCGCCATGATTACTCCCGTGGATGTAGGGTCAAGTGACCTCCGTTTTGGGATGACTGCGGTTTTTGTCGGAAAGTTTCGCCGTTCCTACAGACGGTACAAGGTAAGGAATGTGGGAGCGGGCTGCCTGCGATAGCGATGGGGCCGGCGCTGAATGCGACGCTGGCGTACCGCAATCGCAGGCAAGCCAGCGCCCACATTGGATGTGCGTCGTGGCTGAATCAGTGTCCGACTGCCGTGCGCGTCGAGCTGTCGGCATACACCGGCCCCAACCGGTCCAATCGGCCACTCCACGCCGTCAGCGCCAGGGCCACCAACACCACTGAGCCACCGATCCACGCGGTATGGATCAAGCCCATGTGCGCCACGATCAAGCCCCCGGCCCAGGCGCCGCCGGCGATTCCGAGGTTGAACGCCGCAATGTTCAAGCCCGACGCCACATCCACCGCCTGCGGGGTGTAATGTTCAGCCTGGCGCACCACGTACACCTGCAGGCCCGGCACATTGCCGAAGGCAACCGCGCCCCACACCAGCACGGTGGCCAGCGCCAGCCAGGGGTTGCTGGCGGTCAGGGTGAGGATGAAGAGCACCGCCGCGAGCAAGGCGAAGATGATTTTCAACGCGCTGATCGGGCCGCGTTTATCGGCCAGCTTGCCGCCCCAGATATTCCCCGCCGCCACCGAGATGCCGTACACCAGCAGCACCAGGCTGACGGTGCCGGCGCTGAAGCCGGAAATGTCCTGAAGGATCGGCGCCAGAAAGGTAAACGCGATGAACGAGCCGCCGTAGCCGATGGCGGTCATGGCGTACACAAGCAGCAAGCGCGGCTGCTTGAGCACCTGCAGTTGTTGCAGTAACGAGGCGGGTTTGCTGTGGGCGATGCTGTTCGGCACATAGATCAGGCTGCCGATAAACGCGATCACCCCCAGGGCCGAGACGGCGAGGAACGTCTCCCGCCAACCGAAGTGCTGGCCGATAAACGTGCCCAGCGGCACGCCGGTGACCAGTGCAACGGTCAAGCCGGTAAACATGATCGCAATCGCGCTGGCGGCTTTTTCCTTGGGCACCAGGCTGGTGGCGATGGTCGAGCCAATCGAGAAAAACACCCCGTGGGCCAGGCCAGTGACGATCCGCGCCAGCACCAGCGATTCATAACTCGGCGCCTGCCAGGCCAACAGGTTGCCGAGGGTGAACAGCACCATCAGCGACAACAGCAGCAGTTTGCGCGGCACTTTGCCGGTGAGGGCGGTGAGCACCGGCGCGCCAATGGCCACGCCCAAGGCGTACAGGCTGACCAGCAAGCCGGCGGACGGCAGGTCGACGCCCAGGTCGGCGCCGATGGTGGGTAACAGGCCAACGATGACGAATTCGGTCGTCCCGATGGCAAAAGCGCTGAGGGTCAGCGCGAGCAGGGCAATGGGCATGGCTGCAACTCCGATGGGTGTGATTCAGGAGCGCAGTGTCGGGATTTGGCTTGTGCGGAAAAAGACAGTGATCAGCATTTGATATTTGACCGGGAGGCAAAGATGCCCAATGGCGGGGAACGATCAAGGCTCAAACCCGTCAGTTCCTTACAGACCCTGCTGATGGAGCCCGGTGTTTTGCTGAATTTAAAGACTGCATTACTGCTTGGTGCGCTGCTGTTGTGTGGCAATGGCGCATTGCAAGCTGCTACGCCAGCGGCCGCCGCAGCGCCGGCCGCGCCAGCCGCAGCGGCGGCGCCCGCTAAACCGGAGTTGCTGGTCGAGGGCGGCCTGCTGGGCGCCATCAGTTCCAGCATTGACGATGTTCAAGACAAGCTCGACCTTAACCAGAACCTCATCGACGCCTGGCGCTTGCGTGCCGATCGCGCGGCGGACGAGGTGGGGCGCCTGGTCGACCAGACGGCCGAACGGTCGCCGTGGAGCGTGGCCGGCGACTTCCTGTTGCTGTCCGGCGTCTGGGTTGGCGCCTTTGTGGTGTTGACCCTGCTGGGGCGCTTTGTTGTGCAGCGCTTGAGTCGTCGGTCGTTCGTCGAACGGCGCGAACGCTTGCTGGCAGTCTTGGGGTACGTGGTGCCCTACACAATCCCCGCGCTCATCTGTCTGCCGCTGACCCTCTACGTCAGCCACTTCCTGGCCTCGTCGGTGGGCCGCGCGCTGGCGCTGTGTTTTGCCTACGCCACCAGCAGCGGCATCTTTTCTACGTCGATGTTGTTGTGCGTGATCGTCATGTTCAATCTGGGCCACAAGCGCCCGGCCGTGCAGATCATTCGTGACTACTGCCCCAAGCCGCTGTTCCTGATCGGCTTCCTGGCCGCCCTCAGCGACGCGCTGACCAGCCCGCAGATCGCCCGGCAGTTGGGTGGCAATATCACCAGCAGCATTGCGGTTTTCACCGGCCTGTTCGCGGCGGTGATTTTCGGGGTGTTGGTGGTGCGCCTGCGCCGTCCGGTGGCGCATTTGATCCGCAATCGACCACTGGCCCAGCGCCTCAAACACCCTGCGCTGCAGCAATCGCTGCGGGTGTTTTCCGGGCTGTGGTACTGGCCGATTCTGTTGATGGTGCTGGTCTCGGCGATCAACCTCATCGGCGCGGGCGACGATAACCAGAAGGCGCTGCGCTGCGCGCTGTTCACCACGATTTTGCTGATCGGCACGGTGTTTCTCAGCACCGTGCTGCAACACCTGTTCAAGTCCCGCAGCCAGGTGGCGATCCAGCGCAGCAGCGCCTACAAGGAGCGCTTCCTCAGCCTGTTGCACGCGATCTTGCGCATCGCCATGGCCATCGCGTTTATCGAAATCCTGGGCCGTATCTGGGGCGTCTCGCTGTTCGAATTTGCCCAGCGCAACTCGGTGGGCCGCGCGATCAGCGACTCCCTGAGCAGCATCGGCCTGATCCTGCTGGTGACCTGGTTGTTCTGGGTGGTGCTCGACACCGCGATTCAGGAAGCGCTGAAACCCCCGGTCAATAAGCGCTCCAGCCGTCAGCCGAGTACGCGGGTCAAAACCATTCTGCCGCTGCTGCGTAACGCGGTGAAAATCATCCTGGTGGTGATCTGCGCAATCACCACCATGGCCAACCTTGGCATCAACGTCGCGCCACTGCTGGCCGGTGCCGGTGTGGTTGGTTTGGCCATCGGTTTTGGCTCGCAGCAATTGGTGCAGGATGTGATCACTGGCCTGTTCATCATCATCGAGGACACGCTGTCCATCGGCGATTGGGTCGTGCTCGACTCCGGCCACGCCGGTACCGTAGAGGGCCTGACCATCCGGACGTTGCGCCTGCGCGACGGCAAGGGTTTTGTTCACTCGGTGCCGTTCGGGCAGATCAAGGCGGTCACCAACCAGTCGCGGCAATTTGCCTATGCGTTTTTCTCGGTGCAGTTCACCTACGACACCGATGTGGACAAGGCCGTGGACCTGATCCGCGAGGCCGGGCAATCGATTCGCGACGATGTGTTCCTCAAGTACAACCTGCAAGGGCCGCTGGAGGTGTTTGGCGTCGACAAGATGGACCTCAACGGCGTGGTGCTGACCGCGCAATTTCGCACGGTGTCAGGCGGGCAATACGCGGTGAGCCGCGCGTTCAACCAGCGCTTGAAAAAGCTTGTGGATAACTGTGATGAGGTGCACTTCGCGCAAACTTATCCACAGCAGGTTTTGTTGCCTAAGCGTACAGCGCAGGTGGATGAGCCGGATGAAGAAGCGCCGGCTTCGGTGGTGTTGACCGAGCAGCCGCGTACCCAGTGAGGGAAGGTGTCTGGGCTGGCCCCATCGCGGGCAAGCCCGGCTCCCACCTTTTGACCGTGTGAACCCGTTCAATGTGGGAGCTGGCTTGCCTGCGATGAGGCCCTTGAAGTCACTGCGACTTAATGCCTGATCAACTTCTCCTGCACCGCCAACTGATCCACCTCCAGCAATACCTGTTGCTTGCCAGCGACCCTCACCGCCGCCGGCAACCCATCGCGGTACACAACCCGATTGCCACTCACCGCCGGCACTTTGCTGCCCGGCAGCAGCGTGCCCACCAGGTTCAGCGGATCAGCCCCGCACACCGCAATCAAACTGCCGTCATGCGGCCGGCGGCGGACTTCGCGCAATAGCGCAATTGCCTCCGGCAACGCAAACTGCTCGCCCGCCAGCCCACTGACGAACCGCCCGCCGCGGATCTCCCCGCGCGCTTCGAGCCGATGGAAAGTGCGCAGCAACTCGCGCCAGCTCGGCAACCAATCCGCCTCACGCTCCAGCAACCGCCAGAACACCACGCCATAGCGGCGCAGCAAGGTCATTGCCACATGCTCCAGCGTCTCGGCCGAATGTGGCCCGGCGGCGCTCGGTGAACGGCGCAGCAAAGCCCAGCGCCCGGCGTCGTCCATGCCGCCGATAAACGCCCCGCGTCCGCGTCGGCTGCTGCGCGCCTGGCGTTTGCTGGCGGGTGTGGTCAGCGCGCGCAGGCCGGCGAAGCTGTCGGCATTCACCAGCCCTGCGCCCACCAGTTCCTGCAGCGCCGTCTCCAGTTCGCTGCGCAGCAGATGGGCTTCGTGCACCAGTTCGTCGAAAAACAGCGCGCCATGTTCACGCAGCGCCACGTGGACTTTCTGCGCCTTGGGCGACAGCGTGGTGCTGTCGGTCATCTCGGTCAGCCCGCTCCACAGCGGCACTTGGCTGCGCGGCAGCAACACCACCGGTGTGCTGCGCAGGGCCATCGCGCCGGCCTTGTTGCTCAGCCGCGTCCACACCAGCTTGCCGCTGCGGCACAGGTCGTCGAGCCAGGTGGATGAGTAATCCTTCAGGCGCGCGCTGAGCAAGTCACTGTCCCAGGCCGAGGTGGCGGCGGCGTAGCCCTCAAACTGCGCGACAATCTGCGACAACATGGCGCTGCCCTGGCCGCGTGTACCGTCGGACAGGTGCTGCCAATCGAACAGGAAACGCATGAAATCCTGCAGCGCCACGGGCTCGATTTCGCGGCGCAGGCGCTTGACCGTGTAGCGATGAATGCGCGCGAGCAAATGCCGTTCGCACCACTGTTCTTCGCTGGCGCCAGGGCTGAAACGGCCGCGCAGCACGTAGCCTTCCTGCTCCAGGCGAGCGAGTGCCTGGGTTACGTCTGCCACCGGCAGGGCCAACGGCGCGGTGATCTCGATCAGGCTCAGCGGGCCGAACCCGCCGAGGCGGGCGCGCAGTACTTCCACCAGCGCATCATCAACGGTCCAGGGTTCATCGAAGCCCGGCAGCAAGGGCAAGTCGTTGGGATAGATAGCCTGCAAACAGCTCAAGCGTTCCACCGCCACCCACAGGCCATTGCTCAATGCAAAGGCGCGCCCACCCTTGGCCAAGGCCTGCAGCCACTCGGCCCATTGTGGCGTGACCTCATGAGTGGCAATGCAGGCCAGGCTCATCAGCGCTTCGTGCATTTCGTCCAGGCCATTGGGCGCCGGCCAGGCTTCCTCGCGCACGCCGGCGATGGCCTCGGCATCCAGCGCGCCGAGGTCGTCGGTGCTGTGCGGGTCGCTCCAGCGCCGGTTGAGCACGGCTTGGGTACGGCGTTCTTCCAAGGGTGCGTCGTCGAGAAAGGTGTAGGGGCGCGCGCTGAGAATTTCCGCGGCCATGGGCGAGGGCGCCGGCAGGTCGCGGCTGATCAGCCGCACTTCGCCGCTTTCCATGCGCCGCAGCAGCGCCAGCCAGGCGTTGCTGTCCATGGCGTCGTGCAGGCAGTCGTCGAGGGTCTGTTCCACCAAGGGGTGCTCGGGCACTTCGCGCTCGCCGGCGAGGTTTTCCAGGCAGGCGATCTGGTCGGGAAACACATTGGCGATCAGGTCTTCGCTTTTCATCCGCTGGATCTGCGGCGCCACTTTGCGCCCGCCGGTATAACGCGGCAACGCCAGTGCCACACCGGCGTTCCAGCGCCAGCGCACGCCGAACAACGGCGCGTCCAGCACGGCCTGGATCAGGACGTGCTCGGCACTGTTGCTGTTCAGATACCGCCACACATCATCCAGCTCGAAACTGTGGCTGGTCGACAGCGACAGCACGATTGCATTTTCACTGGCCGCCGCCTGCAATTCGACATTGAACGTGCGGCAAAAACGCTTGCGCAACGCCAGGCCCCAAGCGCGATTGATACGGCTGCCGAACGGCGTGTGAATGATCAGTTGAGTGCCGCCGGACTCGTCGAAAAACCGCTCCATGATCAACGTGTCCTGGGACGGCAGCGCGCTCAAGGCCAGGCGTGCGCGGGCCAGGTAATCGAGGATCTGCTCGGCGCTGGCGTGGTTCAGGCCAAGGGTGCCGGTGAGCCAGTCGAGGGCCGCTTGCAAGTCGCCAGGCGTGGCGCTGAGCAGCGCGTCGAGCTGGCCTTGGAACCGCGCCACCGCCGCCGACAATTCGTTGCTGCGCCCTGGCGCTTCGCCCAGCCAGAACGGAATGGTCGGCGGCTGGCCATGGGCGTCCTCAACCCGCACCTTGCCGGCTTCGACCCGCAAGATTCTGTAGGAGGTATTACCGAGCTGGAAGATATCCCCGGCGATGCTTTCCACCGCGAAGTCTTCGTTGACGCTGCCGATGTTCAGGCTCTGGGGCTCGAGCAGCACACTGTAGTCGGCGTTGTCGGGGATGGTGCCGCCGCTGGTCACGGCCGTCAGCCTGGCGCCACGACGCCCGCGCAGGGTGTGGGTCACGGCGTCGCGGTGCAGGTAGGCGCTACGGATGCCCTGGCGGCCGTTATAGCCCTCGGCGAGCATCTGCAACAGCGCCTGGTAATGGCGCACATCCAGCGCGGCGTAGGGCGAGGCGCGGCGAATGAGACCGAGCAATGCCGGTTCCGACCATTCCTGGGCGCTCACCTCGGCGATGATCTGCTGGGCCAGTACATCCAGCGGCGCGACCGGGATCTGCAAGGTGTCCAGCTCACCCCGGCGCACGCAGTCGAGCAGGGCGGCGCACTCGATCAGGTCATCGCGGGTGGTGGCGAACAAGCGCCCCTTGGGCGTGCCGCCGACCTGGTGCCCGGAACGGCCGACGCGTTGCAGAAAACCATTGATGGAGCCGGGTGAGCCGATCTGACACACCAGGTCGACGTCACCGATATCAATCCCCAGCTCCAGGGACGCAGTGGCGATCAGCACTTGCAGCTCGCCGGCCTTGAGCCGTTGTTCGGCGTCCAGGCGCAGCTCTTTGGCCAGGCTGCCGTGGTGCGCGGCCACGGCGGTTTTGCCCAGGCGCTCGCTCAAGTGCCGCGCCAGGCGTTCGGCCAGGCGCCGGGTGTTGACGAAAATCAGCGTGGTGCGGTGTTCGCGCGCCAGGTCGGCGAGGCGGTTGTAGACCAGTTCCCACACGTCGTTGGCCATGACCGCCGAGAGCGGCACCGGCGGCACTTCGATATCCAGGTCACGCGGGCGGGCGTGGCCGATATCGACAATTGCGCAGGGGCGGTCGGTGCCGACCAAAAAGCGCGACACCGCCTCGATGGGCTTTTGCGTGGCAGACAGGCCAATGCGGGTCAGCGGTTCGGCGCACAAGCCTTGCAGGCGTTCCAGGCTCAGGGCCATATGGCTGCCGCGCTTGCTGGCGGCGATGGCGTGGATTTCGTCGACGATCACCGTGCGCGTGCTGGCGAGCATGTGCCGACCGGAGTCCGATCCCAGCAGCACGTAGAGCGATTCCGGGGTGGTCACCAGGATATGCGGCGGGCGTTTGCGCATCTGCGCACGGTCTTTTTGCGGGGTGTCGCCGGTGCGCACGGCGGTGCGGATCACCAAGGGCGGCAAGCCCATCGCCTGCAGTTGCTCGGTGATGCCGGTGAGCGGGTTTTGCAGGTTGATCTGGATGTCGTTGGACAGTGCCTTGAGCGGCGAGACATACACCACCAGCGTCTCATGCGGCAGTTGCCCGCCATTCGCCAGGCCTTGGTGCACCAGGTCATCCAGCACGGCGAGGAACGCCGTCAGGGTCTTGCCCGAACCGGTGGGCGCGGCGATCAGGGTGGAGCGGCGCTGGCGAATCAGCGGCCACGCCTGGGCCTGGGCGCTGGTGACCGAAGGGAAAGAGCTGCGGAACCAGGCGCTGACAGCGGGGTGAAAGCCGTTCAAGACCGTGTCCGTGGTTTCAGGAAGGTTCATACCCCTTATATGCAACCGGCGGTGCCAAGTTGCAACCCCGCACTTTATCCGTGACGGTTGCGCTACAAACCCGCAAAATGCAACGATTCTGGAATAAACCTACGGCCGGCTTCATCCGCCTGCCGACAATAACCATCGTTCCAAACAGACCGGGCCTGCACACTCTATGCGAATGCGCCTTATGTTACTGGGCGGCGGGAATGCCCTCGGGCAAGCGCTGATTCGCCTCGGTGCAGAGGAAGACATCGGTTTCCTCGCACCCAAACCGCCCCAAGACGGCTGGGATGCCGCGAGCCTGACCCAATTGCTCGACGACACCCGTCCCGATGCGTTGATCAACCTCGCCTACTATTTCGACTGGTTTCAGGCCGAAGCGGTCAGCGAAAGCCGTTTGGCCGCTCAGGAATTCGCCATCGAGCGCCTGGCCGAGCTGTGCCAGCACCACAACATCACCTTGCTGCAACCGTCCAGCTACCGCGTGTTCGATGGCTCCCGCGCCACCGCCTACAGCGAGAAAGACGAGCCGGTGCCCCTGGGCCTGCGCGGCCAGGCGTTGTGGCGCATCGAACAAAGCGTGCGCGCCACCTGCCCGCAGCATGTGCTGCTGCGTTTTGGTTGGCTGCTGGATGACAGCGTCGACGGCACGCTCGGGCGCTTTTTGGCGCGGGCCGAGAAGCCGGACGAGTTGCTGATGGCCGATGATCGCCGGGGCAACCCGACGCCCGTGGACGATGCCGCGCGGGTGATCATCTCGGTGCTCAAGCAACTTGATTGCGCGGCGCCGCTGTGGGGCACGTATCACTACGCCGGGCAGGAGGCGACCACACCGTTGGCGCTGGGCCAGGCGATCCTTACCGAAGCGCGCAATTTCCACCCGCTGGCGATCGAGTCGCCTACCGCCCAGGCTCACGCGGCACGCCCGGATGCGGCAGATGAACCGCAACACGCGGTGCTGGCCTGCAAGAAAATCCTGCACACCTTTGGCATCAAGCCTCGGGCGTGGCGGGCGGGGTTACCGGCGTTGCTGGACCGGTTCTACCGCCACAGCTGACACCACACAAAACCGGAATGTGGGCGCCGGTTTGGTGTGGGAGCGGGCTTGCCTGCGATGCCCGACAGGTTCTACCGCCACAGCTGACACGCTATAAAACCAAATGTGGGAGCGGGCTTGCTCGCGAATGCGCAAGGTCAGTCAACACATCGTCGACTGACCCTGCACTTTCGCGAGCAAGCCCGCTCCCACATGGGTTATGCCGTGTGACTTAGAACTTGTAGCCGATACCCACCATGTAAACCATCGGGTCGACGTCCACATTGACCTTGGCGCGTGTGCCTTGGCCCAGCGCGTTGTTATCGACGGTGGCCTTGGTGCTGATGTCGATGTAGCGCGCCTGGGCGTTGATCATCCACTTGTCATTGATCATGTAGTCGGCGCCGATCTGTGCGGCCCAGCCCCAGGAGTTTTCGGCCTTGAAGTTGCTGAAACCGGCTTGTTCGGCGCGGCTGCCGACGTGCTCGTCGTAGATCCAGGTGTAGTTGATGCCGGCGCCCACGTACGGCTGAAAGGCGGATTTGCTATCCAGCGGGTAGTACACGACGCTCAAGGTTGGCGGCAGGTGCTTGAGGGTGCCGAGCTTGCCATTGGCGGCGCCGAGGGCGGTGTTCTTGATCTTCACATCGTGCTCGAACGGCGTGGCCGCCAGCAGCTCGATACCGACGTGGTTGGTCAGCATGTAGGCGAAGTTCAAACCCAGTTGGGTGTCGCTGCTCATGGTCGCCTTGCCGCCCAGGTTGGTGCCCGCCAATGGGCCCTGATCAACCTTCACATGGCCGCTGTCAGCTTTCGGATTCACGGTAATTGCACCGGCGCGAATCAGAATGTCGCCCGCTTCGTGAGCGTGGACGGCAGGGGCGGCGAGGGCGAGCGCGAAGAGGGACGCGCCGAGCAGAGACTTGTTCATGGGAGCTCCAAAAGGACGTTAAAAGTTGTACGTCCAATGGTAAAGATCGTTCCGTTCGATCCTTTGACTCAGCTCAATGAAAGGGCGATCAGCCCCTATTCCTGCAGCTCGTAGACATAAATCTTGTCGGCATCCATTTGATAACCGGCGTCGGCCAGTTCGCTGGATGACGGCTTGACCTGCATCGCGCCTTCGATCCAGTACGGCTGATACAACTCATCGAGTTTCACCCCGACTTCGCTTTTCACATGCACGATCTGGTTCGAGGGCGGCGGCGGTACGTGGATGCACGCGCCGAAATACGGCACCAGCAAAAACTCGGTGGTGCGGCCTTCTTCGCTGACTTCCAGCGGCACGATGTAACCCGGCAAACGGATGTGCTTGCCGTCCAGGCTTTGCACCACCGGCGCATTGGGCAAATCCTGCTTGGCGGCCGGCGCCGACTCGACCGACAGCGCGTCGGCCATGTTCGACAGGTCGTGCAGCGGTTTCATGTTGGGGATTTCCGGCGGCGCGTCCGGGGGGATCATCTCCTGCCATGACAGATCCTTGGGCTGGTCTTCGGCCCAGACGGGCACTGCCACCAACAGCAACATTGCAAACAGGGCGCGACGCATCGAAGCCTTCCTCATAAACGTATGGACAGGCCATCGGCCAGTGATTGTCGATAGGCGCGCCACGCGGGCACGCTGCCCATTAACAGCGCCGCCGCGAGGATGCCGGCGAGCAAGGTCCATTCATATTCGCTCGGCCATGACATCGGCAGGTCCAGGCCGTAATTGGCCTGCAAATACCCCCGCGAGGCGGCGATGCACACGTACAACAAGCCGACGCCAGCGACCACGCCGGACAAGGCCAGAGCGAAGGCTTCAAAGATCAGCAGCGTTGCGATGTGCCACGGCCGCGCGCCCACCGAGCGCAAAATTGCCATTTCACGGCGGCGCTCGTTGAGGCTGGTGAGGATCGCCGTGAGCATGCCGATCAAACCGGTCAGCACCACGAACAGCGAGATCACGAACAGCGCTTTTTCGGCGGTGCCCATCATGCTCCACAACTCTTGCAGGGCCACGCCCGGCAATATCGCCAGCATCGGCTCGCCACGGAATTCATTGATTTCGCGTTGCAGGGCGAAGGTGGAAATCTTGTTGTTCAGGCCGAGCATAAACGCGGTGATGGCCTGTGGCGTGAGGTCCATGTTGCGCGCCTGATCGGCACTGATGCGGCCTTTGCCCTGGGCCGGCACGCCGTTGTGCCAGTCGATGTGAATGGCTTCCATGCCGCCCAGGCTGATGTGCAGCGTGCGGTCCACCGGCGTGCCGGTGCGTTTCAAAATACCGACCACGGTGAACGGTTTGTCATCGTGTTTGACCAGGCTGACCACCGCGACACCGTGGGCCAGCACCAGCTTGTCGCCCAGCGTGTAATGCAGCGCCTCGGCGACTTCGGCACCGAGCACCACTTCAAACGGGTCGGTGGCAAAGGCGCGGCCGCTGGCCAGTTCGAGGTTCTGTTTGCGACCGTATTGGTAATGCTCGAAGTAGGATTGGTTGGTGCCCATCACCCGATAGCCGCGGTGCGAGTCGCCGAGAGAAATCGGGATCGCCCATTTCACCTGCGGGCTGGCGGCGAAGTGCTCGTAGCTGTCCCAACGGATGTTGTTGGTGGCATTGCCGATACGGAACACCGAGTACAGCAGCAAGTTGACCGAGCCCGAACGCGCGCCGACGATCAGGTCGGTGCCGCTGATGGTGCTGGCAAAACTGTTGCGCGCCTCAACCCGCACGCGTTCCACCGCGAGCAACAAACAGACTGACAGCGCGATGGCAAAGGCGGTGAGGATCGCGGTAAAGCGGCGGTTAGCCAGGCTGGCCATGGCTAGACGAAACAAATACATCTCAAACCTCTGCGTGCGTGGCGGCGCGATTGAGTTCGGCCAGCGACAGGTGGCGGTCGAACAGCGGCGCGAGGCTCTGGTCATGGCTGACAAACAGCAGGCTGGCGCCAGCGTCGCGGCATTCGGCGAACAGCAATTGAATGAAAGCCTCGCGGGCGTCGTAGTCCAGCGCCGAGGTGGGTTCGTCGGCGATCACCAGTTCCGGTTGGCCGATCAGCGCGCGGGCGGCGGCGACGCGTTGTTGTTGGCCGATGGACAGTGAGTCGGCGCGGCGTTCCAGCAGGTCTTTGTCCTTCAAGCCCAAATGCGCGAGCAAGGTCGCGGCGGCTTGGTCGACGCTGCCGTGGCGCTGAACCGCGCGTTGCGCGCGCAGCTTGGAAAAGTGGCAGGGCAACTCGACGTTCTCGCGCACCGACAGAAACGGCAGCAGGTTGAACTGCTGGAAGATGTAGCCGGTGTGGTCCACGCGAAAGCGGTCGCGGGCGCCGGCCGAGAGTTCGGTCAGCTCCTGGCCGAGCAGGCGGATGCTGCCCCGGCTGGGTTTCTGCACGCCGCCAAGCAGGCCGAGCAACGTGGTTTTGCCGCTGCCGCTCGGGCCTTTGAGAAACAGGGTTTCGCCTGCTTGCAGGCTAAACGCGGGGATGTCCAGTAACTGTGGGTGACCGGGCCAGTTGAAGCCCAGGTCAGACAGTTCGATCAGTGCTTGGGTCATGTGAAATCAATATCGCCTGGTTGTAGAGCGTGGCGCCGATCCAATGTGGGAGCTGGCTTGCCTGCGATGGCATCAACGCGGTGCATCTGACTGACCGAGTCGTCTGCATCGCAGGCAAGCCAGCTCCCACAGTGATTGGGGTTTCAAATCAGAATGTCAGGGTAGCTGCCTGTGCCGTGGCTTCCACACCTTGCTGGCCGCTTGGGCCGATCAGTTGTACCTGAATCTTCTGAGTGGCGGGGAAGGTCTTGAACACCTGGGTCAGGTCGAGGTTGCTCAAGGCCGTCGGCGTGGCGCAGGTGAATTGGTAGTGGGCGTGGATTTCGCTGTGGTCATGATGATGTTCGTGGGCGGCTGCGCCTTTGCCGTCGGTGGCATGGTCATCATCGTCGTCGTCGTCATGGTCGGCTTCCGGCTTGTCGCCGAACAGCGGGCTGTTGAGTTCCTGGGTGCTGAGCACGCAACTGGCGGCCTTGGGCACATTGAACAGGGCCAGTGGGTTTTCCAGTGACTTGCGGGCTGCGGCAACCTTGGCTTTGTCGGCGGGCGTGCTGGCCTGGTGTTCAAAACCCACGAGATTCATGGCCGGGCTGTCAAATTCCAGCTCAAGTGCCTGACCGTCGAGTACCGCATTGAGACGCCCAACGCCATGCTCGTGGGCGCCGAGGCTGCCGTGCTCATGTTCGTGATCATCGTGAGCATGGGCAACTGCCAGTGGCAGCAGGGCAAACGGCAAAGCAAGCAGCAGACGGCGCATGAGAAGGCTCCAGAACATGAAAGTTTTGTTATGTGATCTTATAACAATAGTGCCAGAGTTTGACCGCCCGCTTGGCGTTGCGCAAGCCGCGTGGGAGCATGCCCGTCAGAAAAGTGCAGGAGTAAGGACGATGTTGCGAATTCGTGGAACTGTCGGCGACATGCCGGTGGACTTGACCCTGGAGCTGGACGACGGCGATTGGGCGCGATTGGGCGCCCAGTTGCAGGCCGCGCCCACGCCGAGCGCGCCCGCTGTCGCACCGGTCAAACACACTGATGATCTGTGGCAGAACGCCCAGGACCTGTTGCGCAAGGCCGGGCAACTCAACGGGCTGGAATTGCTCGATCAGCTGGAAGGCTTGGCCGGTGACGCCGCATCAGGCAAGCGCCTGCTGGTGCGTTTGCGCCATAGCGCCCGCGTGAAAGTGACCAGCGGCGGGGATACGCCGCTGTACAGCTGGATCGGCGATTAGTACAGCGCAGCAAACAACTTGCGGCGGTACGCGGTGACCAGTGGGTGGTCATTGCCAAGCAGTTCGAACACCTGCAGCAAGGTCTTGTGCGGCAAGCCTTCGCTGTAGCTGCGGTTGCGGATAAACAGCTTGAGCAGGCCTTCCAGCGCCGCGTCGTATTGCTGGCGTGCCAGCTGCTGAATCGCCAACTGATAGGCCGCCTCATCATCCTGCGGGTTTTGCGCCAGGCGGCTTTTCAAGTCGGCGGCGTCCGGCAGCTCGGCGGCCTGGCGCAGGAACGTGATTTGCGCCTTGGCGCCGGCGAGGGCGGCCTTGTGGTCGTCGCTTTTCACGGCGTCGAGCACGGCCTGGGCTTCGCTCAGTTCACCGCGTTCGGCCAGGCAGCGCGCGTACAGGATCAGCGCGCCGGCGTTGGTGTTGTCTTCACCCAGCAGCGTCACCAGCACCGCTTCGGCATCGCTGATGCGGCCTTCGGCAAACAGCGCCTGGGCCTGCTCCAGCGGATCAGCCGCCGCCGGTGGTGGCATCTGCACGTGCGGCTCCAGCATTGCGCGCACCGCCGACTCCGGCTGCGCGCCGGCAAACCCGTCCACCGGTTGGCCGTCCTTGAACAGCACCACGGTGGGCAGGCTCTGAATGCCAAAGCGCGCGACGATATCCTGCTCAGCCTCGCAATCGACCTTGGCCAGCAGCAACTCACCCTGATAACTCTCGGCAATTTTCGCCAACATTGGCATTAACGCCTTGCACGGCGCGCACCACTCCGCCCAGAAATCCACCAGCACGGGTTTCTCGAAAGAGTTCTGGATCACTGCCTGGTCGAAGGTGGCGGTGGTGACGTCGAAGATGTACGGCGTGGGCTCACTCATGGGGCGTCTCGAATAAAGCGGGAATGGGGCAACTATAAGGTGATGGAGTCCAGATCGCTATCGCGGGCAAGCCCGCTTCCACACTTGATCGCATTCCCTTGTGGGCGCGGGCTTGCCCGCGATGGCCTCAAGCGCGCCGCGAATGGTACAGGCTCACCTTGCGAAACTCCCAAGGCTCGGCCAGGTCTGGCAGGGTCAGCGCATCAAGGACTTCCAGGCGCTGATAAGCCGGGTGCTGGAAGTCGCGCACGCGCGAGTCTGCTACCAGTGCTTCACGGCCGCGCGTCAGGAATTGATCAAGCAGCGGCAGGTTGGCGCGGTCGTAAAGCACGTCGGCCACCAGGATCAGGTCAAAGCGATCGGCTTCGGCGAAAAAGTCGGCTGAATAACGCAGTTCCACGCCATTGAGTTCGGCATTCGCCCTGCAGGATGCCAACGCCAGCGGGTCTAAATCACACGCGACCACTTCCAGCGCGCCCGCCTTGACGGCGGCAATTGCGGCCACGCCAGAGCCTGCGCCAAAATCCAGCACGCGCTTGCCGGCGACCCACTCGGGGTCCGCCGCCAGGTAACGCGCCAGCGCCAGGCCGCTGGCCCAGCAAAAACTCCAGTAGGGCGGTTCATGCAGGATGCGCCGGGTTTCTTCCTGGCTGAAGGCGCGGTCCATATTGTCCGCGTCCAGCAGCCACAACGACAGCTCGGTGCCCGGCAGCGGGCAGGGCACCAGTTGCGCGTCGCCGATCAGCGCGCTCAGGGCGCGTTGCAGGTCCAGCGGTGGCGTCATGGCGCCGGGACGAGCTGCAGCGGGCCAGTGGCCTGGGTAATCGCCTGGGTGATACGCACGGCGGGCAGGTGCAGGATCAACTGGCCGGACTGGCTGGCGCGACCGCGCAATTCAACCCGCGCACCGGCCGGGAACGCTTCCGGGTTAAAGCGCAGGCGGAAGGCCAGGGGCTTGCCGTTACCGGTCAATACGCTGCTGGCGAGCAGTTGTTGCGGGCGGTTGCGCTCGTCAATCACCAGCAGGGCCAGTTCGACTTCGGCGTTGGCCGGCACGCCGTTGAGGGTGCCGTTGATTTCGCGCTGGTAAGCCGGCAGCGGGCCGAGGTCTTCAATGCCGGGCACTTTTTTCTCTTGGGCAGGCGTCGGTTGAGGCACCGAAGGCTTGGGGGCTTCGCTGCTGCAGGCGACCAGAAAACTGAACAGGGTGAGTAAAACAAGTGGTCGTAACTGCATGTACGGCTCCAGAAAGGGCAAAATCCGTGGCTTTAAAATAAAGAAACATATAAGCCTGCCTATATACCGTAAAGGCTATGGCTTGTCTTGCCACAGGGATGCGCTACCATGGCCCTCCCTTTTTTTGTTGCCTGCCACCATGCACTGTCCCTTCTGCGGTGCCAACGACACCAAGGTCATTGACTCGCGTCTGGTCGCCGAGGGCGATCAAGTACGTCGCCGGCGCGAATGCCTGGCCTCTGGCTGCGGTGAACGTTTCACCACCTTCGAAACCGCCGAACTGGTATTGCCACGTCTGATCAAGTCCGACGGCAGCCGCCAGCCTTTCGACGAAGACAAATTGCGCGCCGGTATGCAGCGCGCCCTGGAAAAACGCCCGGTGAGTGTCGAGCGGCTGGAGGCGGCGCTGGTGCACATCAAGCACAAGCTGCGTGCGACCGGCGAGCGCGAGGTCAAGAGCCTGGTGGTTGGAGAGCTGGTGATGGGCGAGCTGCAAAAGCTCGACGAAGTCGCCTATATCCGTTTCGCCTCGGTGTATCGACGCTTCCAGGACCTCAATGAGTTCCGCGAAGAAATCGACCGCCTGGCCCGTGAGCCTGCCAAAAAATGAACCCTCCGTCTGCCGAACAAGCTGTCCTCGACGCCCATTACATGGCCCGCGCCCTCGAATTGGCGCGCAAGGGCGTGTACACCACCCACCCCAACCCGCGTGTGGGCTGCGTGATTGTACGTGACGGGCAGATTGTCGGCGAAGGCTGGCACGAGCGCACCGGCGAACCGCATGCCGAGCCGAATGCCCTGCGCGCCGCCGGTGCCAAGGCGCGTGGCGCCACGGTGTATGTCACGCTGGAGCCGTGCAGCCACCACGGACGCACGCCGCCGTGTGCCGATGCACTGGTGACTGCCGGTGTTGCGCGCGTGGTGGCCGGGATGCAGGACCCGAACCCGGAAGTGGCCGGGCGTGGCATGCAGCGCTTGGCGCAAGCCGGTATCCAAACCCGCAGCGGCGTGCTGGAAAGCGAAGCGCGCGCGCTGAACCCTGGCTTTCTCAAGCGCATGGAGCACGGTCTGCCGTTTGTGCGGGTCAAGCTGGCGATGAGCCTGGACGGCCGTACCGCGATGGCCAGTGGCGAAAGCCAATGGATCACCGGCCCGGCCGCCCGCGCCGCCGTACAGCGCCTGCGTGCCGAGGCCAGTGTGGTGCTGACCGGCGCCGACACGGTGCTGGCCGATGGCGCGCGTCTGACTGTACGCGCCGCCGAGTTGGGCCTGGACGATGAAACCACCGCACTTGCCATGTCCCGCCCGCCGTTGCGCGTGTTGATCGACGGGCGCCTGCGGGTGCCGCTCAACGCGCCGTTCTTCAAGGCCGGCCCGGCGTTGGTCATCACCTGCGTGACGGCGGAAAACCAATTCCCCCGTGGCCCCGAATGCCTGGTGGTGCCGGGCGTTGATGGTCAGGTCGACCTGCGCTCGGCCCTGGTGGCCCTGGCCGCCCGTGGCGTCAACGAAGTGCTGGTGGAAGCCGGCCCGAGCCTGGCCGGTGCGTTTGCCCAGCAAGGGCTGGTGGACGAGTACGTGATATTCGTCGCCGGCAAGTTCCTTGGCTCCGCCGCTCGGCCTCTGCTGGACTGGCCGCTTGAGAAACTGGCCGACGCCCCCCAACTCAAGATCACTGACATGCGCGCTGTAGGCGACGACTGGCGAGTCACTGCCATCCCTATGCCAGCAGCGAGCGTATAATTCCCGGCCCGCGCTTGAGCGACAGCCCCTCGTTTTCAGGAGAACGAAATGTTCACCGGCATTATCGAATCCATCGGCAGCATCCGTGCAATGACTCCCAAAGGCGGCGACGTACGCCTGCTGGTTGAAACCGGCAAGCTGGACCTGGACGACGTCAAGCTGGGCGACAGCATCGCCGTCAGCGGCGTGTGCCTGACCGTCATCGAGCTGCCTGGCAACTGCTTTGCCGCCGACGTCAGCCGGGAAACCCTGGACTGCACCGCGATGAACGACCTCAAGGCCGGCAGCCCGGTCAACCTGGAAAAAGCCCTGACCCCGACCACGCGCCTGGGCGGCCACCTGGTCAGCGGCCATGTTGATGGCGTCGGCGAAGTGGTGTCCCGCAGCGAAAACGCACGGGCCGTGGAATTTCGCATCCGCGCACCCAAAGAGCTGGCCAAGTACATTGCCCACAAAGGTTCGATCACCGTCGATGGCACCAGCCTGACCGTGAACGCCGTCAATGGCGCCGAATTCGAACTGACCATCATTCCCCACACCCTGAGCGAAACCATCATGGCCTCGTACCAGCCAGGTCGCCGGGTGAATCTGGAAGTCGACTTGCTTGCCCGTTACCTGGAGCGCCTGCTGTTGGGCGATAAGGCCGCAGAGCCTACTGCCGGGAACATCACTGAAAGTTTTTTAGCCGCTAACGGCTACCTTAAATCCTGACCAAGGGGGTGCCGCGTGGCGCTCAATAGCATCGAAGAACTGGTTGAAGACATCCGCCAAGGCAAGATGGTCATCCTGATGGATGACGAAGACCGCGAGAACGAAGGCGACATCATCATGGCCGCCGAGGCCTGCAAGGCTGAGCACATCAACTTCATGGCCAAGCACGCTCGCGGGCTGATCTGCATGCCCATGAGCCGCGAACGCTGCGAGCTGCTCAAGCTGCCGTTGATGGCGCCGCGCAACGGGTCGGGTTTCGGCACCAAGTTCACCGTATCGATTGAAGCGACCACCGGCGTGACCACCGGTATTTCTGCGGCCGACCGCGCGCGCACCGTGCAAGCCGCCGCCGCCAAAGACGCCAAGGCCGAAGACATCGTCAGCCCCGGCCATATCTTCCCGCTGATGGCCCAGCCGGGCGGCACCCTCGCGCGTGCCGGCCACACCGAAGCCGCCTGCGACCTGGCGCGCATGGCCGGTTTCGAGCCAAGCGGGGTGATCTGCGAAGTGATGAACGACGACGGCACCATGGCCCGTCGCACTGAACTTGAAGCGTTTGCCGCCGAACACGACATCAAGATCGGCACCATTGCCGACCTGATTCATTACCGCATGATCCACGAACGTACCGTTCAGCGGATTGCCGAGCAGCCGCTGGACAGCGAACTGGGCCAATTCAATTTGGTGACCTACCGTGATTCAGTGGAGGGCGACGTGCACATGGCCCTGACCCTGGGCAAAATCTGTGCTGAAGAACCGACCCTGGTGCGTGTGCATAACATGGACCCGTTGCGCGACCTGTTGATGGTCAAGCAGCCTGGCCGCTGGAGCCTGCGCGCCGCCATGGCTGCGGTCTCCGAGGCAGGCAGCGGTGTGGTGCTGTTGCTCGGTCACCCGTTGGACGGCGATGTATTGCTGGCGCATATCCGCGAAACCGCCGACCACGTGCCGGTAAAAAAACCGACCACCTACAGCATCGTCGGTGCCGGTTCGCAGATCCTGCGTGACTTGGGCGTACGCAAAATGCGCCTGATGAGCGCGCCAATGAAATTTAATGCGATATCCGGTTTCGATCTGGAAGTTGTAGAATACGTGCCCTCCGAATAAAGGCTGGCGATTTTTGCCCCTTGTTCGCGGTTAAATCATCACTGAGGGACGCACTTTTCGCGTCCCGGCTCTTTAAGAGATTTGTCGAATGACCCTGAAGACCATCGAAGGTACCTTCATCGCCCCCAAAGGCCGCTATGCCCTGGTGGTTGGCCGCTTCAACAGCTTCGTGGTTGAAAGCCTGGTAAGCGGTGCCGTTGACGCCCTGGTTCGCCACGGTGTGAGCGAGAGCGACATCACTCTCATCCGTGCCCCTGGCGCCTTCGAAATTCCACTGGTTGCGCAAAAAGTTGCTCAGCAGGGTGAATACGCGGCGATCATCGCCCTGGGCGCGGTCATTCGTGGCGGTACTCCGCACTTCGAATACGTGGCCGGCGAATGCACCAAGGGCCTGGCCCAAGTGTCCATGGAGTTCGGCGTGCCCGTCGCTTTCGGCGTGCTGACCGTAGATTCCATCGAGCAAGCCATCGAGCGTTCCGGCACCAAGGCCGGTAACAAAGGCGCTGAAGCTGCCCTGTCCGCGCTGGAAATGGTCAGCCTGCTGTCGCAGTTGGAGGCCAAGTGATTTCCGACGAGAGCGATCAGTTCAACCCTCAAGACCCGCGCCCTGCGGATGCCGGCAAGCCGTCCAAAAGCGAGAAGCGCCGTAAAGCGCGTCAACTCGCGACCCAGGCGCTGTACCAGCGTTTGATGGCCGGCGCTTCGTTGAACGAAATCGAAGCGCAGTTCCGCGTCGACAACGACTTCACGTTTGCCGACCAGAGCTACTTCCACGACATCCTGCACGGTGTGCATGCCAACCTGACCGAGATCGACACGGCGCTGGCGCCTTGCCTGGACCTGACGATCGAAGAGCTGGACCCGGTTGAACTGTGCGTGATGCGCCTGTCCACCTGGGAACTGCTCAAGCGCGTTGACGTGCCGTACCGCGTGGTGATCAACGAAGGGATCGAGCTGGCCAAAGTCTACGGTTCGACCGACGGCCACAAGTTCGTCAACGGCGTGCTCGACAAGCTGGCCCCGCGCCTGCGTGAAGCCGAAGTGAAGGAACACAAGCGCTAAGTCGCGCTTACCTTCCCAATGGGTGAGTTCGAGCTGATCCGCAACTACTTCGCCGCCGCGCCCTGTGCGCAGGGCGGCGAAGGCATTGCTCTTGGGATCGGCGACGACTGCGCCTTGCTGGCGCTCCCCGCCGGGGAGCAGTTGGCAATCTCCACCGATACCTTGGTGGCCGGCGTGCATTTTGCCGACCCGTGTGACCCGTTCCTGCTCGGCCAGCGCTCGCTGGCCGTGGCAGTGAGCGACTTGGCCGCCATGGGCGCCCATCCGCTTGCCTTTACCCTTGCCCTGACAACGCCGACGGTCGATGCCGATTGGCTGCAACGCTATGCCCAGGGTTTGAACGCCATGGCGCAAAGCTGCGGCGTGGGCCTGGTGGGCGGTGATACCACGCGCGGGCCGCTGAGCCTGACCCTGACCGTGTTTGGCCGTGTGCCGGCCGGGCAGGCGTTGACGCGCAGCGGTGCGCAACCGGGCGACTTGCTGTGTGTCGGCGGTGAGCTGGGCAATGCTGCAGGTGCCTTGCCGCTGGTGCTGGGCCAACGCACGGCCGACGCTGCTATCGCCGAGCCGCTGCTGGCGCACTACTGGTCGCCACAACCGCAACTGGCGTTGGGCCTGGCGCTGCGGGCAAAGGCTACATCGGCCATGGATATCTCCGACGGGCTGTTGGCTGATTGCGGGCATATCGCCAAGGCGTCGGCTGTCAGCCTGGTGATTGAGCATCAGCACTTGCCGTTGTCCGCGGCCTTGCTGGCGTTTCTGGGTGATGACCAGGCGCGCGTGGCGGCCCTGAGCGGTGGCGACGACTACGTATTGGCGTTCACCTTGCCGCCGGCCGAGCTGGCGCCGTTGCAGGCTGCTGGTTGGCCGATCCACGTGATCGGTCGGGTCGAGGCGGGGCAGGGCGTCACCTTGCTCGACGCCACTGGGCAAGACATCACCCCGGCCGTGCGCGGCTATCAGCATTTTCGCGAGACGCCGTAAGGCGGCCACCTACGCTACCCTCTATACGGTTCTCACCGTGTAGGAAGCTGCCACCATGGATGTGCGCCTAGGGTTGCTGGGTATGCTGTGCGCCGTTGCATTGCTGGCGCAAGCGGATCAAGCCCCGGTGCCTGGCAAAATCACGCTGGCCAGTGAGGAATGGAACGACTACACCAACAAAGATGGCAGCGGTCTGGCCTGGGACGTTTTGCGCCTAGTCTTCGAGCCCGCCGGCATCACGCTGCAAACCCGCAGCGAGCCCTATACCCGCTCGGTCGGCCTGGCCCAGCGCGGCGAGGTGGATGGCTGGGTCGGTTCCTATCGCGATGAGGCCAGCGGCGTGTTGTACCCGTACTGGCATTTCGATTCAGACCACATCTACGCCCTCGGGCTGGCAACGACGCCGACGCCAAGCCTTGCCACGCTGGGCAATTACCGCCTGGCCTGGGTACGCGGCTACAAGTACGAGGAGTACTTGCCCAACCTGCACCACTTCAACCAGATCGAACGCCGAGATGGCATCCTGCCGATGCTGCAGCACGCTCGCGCCGACTTCTACATCGACTCCTTCGCCGAAGCCAGGTACGTGCTGGGCCAGGCGCACGATCCTTCGCAGTTCAGGCTCACGCCTATCGCCGAGCTGCCGCTTTACATAGGCTTTGCCGACACTGAGCGCGGCCGGGCCTTGATGGCGGTGTATGACCAGCGCATGACGGCCTTGGTCAAGAGTGGCGAACTGAAGCCGATTTTCGAACACTGGAAGCAGCCTTATCCGTTCTGACCTGCATAGAACCGGGACGAAGGCCAATCGAACCTATTGATCTTTATCAGCGATAATTCAGCTTAAGCGTCTGTAGGAACCTGCTGTTACAATGGCGCCCTCTGTGAAATCTGAAATCAGGAGCACACGGTGCCCGTCGTTTTCGTCGCTGCTTCCAAGCTGCCTACCCCTTTTGCCACGTTCACCATGAACGGCTTTCTTGAAGAGGCCACCGGTCGCGAGCACGTTGTGCTCAGTCTGGGTGACATCGCCGACGGCGCGCCGGTGCTTGGCCGCGTACACTCCGAGTGCCTGACCGGCGACGCATTGTTCAGCCAACGCTGTGACTGCGGTTCGCAACTGGAAGCCGCCATGCGCGCCATCGCCCGCGAAGGCCGTGGCGTGCTGCTGTACCTGCGCCAGGAAGGCCGTGGCATCGGCCTGATGAACAAGATCCGCGCCTACGAACTGCAAGACGGCGGCGCCGATACCGTCGAGGCCAACGAGCGCCTGGGCTTTGCCGCCGACCAGCGTGACTATGCGATCTGCCTGCCAATGCTGCAGCACCTGGGCGTGAAATCCCTGCGCCTGATGACCAATAACCCGCGCAAGGTCAAAGCCTTGACCGAGATGGGCATCACCGTGGCCGAGCGCGTGCCGCTGCACACCGGGCAAAACCCGCACAACAAGCTCTACCTGGCCACCAAAGCCAGCAAGCTCGACCACATGATGGGCAACGAGCATCAGGGCGAGGTCGACCGCGCGTGACCCGTGGCCAGGTGAAACGGCGACTGTCCTTTAACTGGTGGCAGTACCTGGCCCTGGCATTGCTGCCGCTATTTGTGATCAACCTGGTGTTCGGCCAGGCCCAATCCCTGCTTCCCGTCTTGGCCATGCCACTGTTTATCGCCGGCGTGGCCTCGATGTTTCTGAGCCTGCGTTATTTTCACGGCTATAAACACGCACTGATCGCCACCGCCAAAGCCCTTGATACGCCCGAAGAACCGGCGGCTTGGATCACCCTCGCGGCTCGTCGGCGTACGGCGCTGTTGGTGGCGGCCCTGCCAGCCTGGATCGGCGCGCTGGCGGTGTTTGTCGGTCTGGAAGCGGTGCCGCTGTTTCTGCTGGCATTGTCGACATTGGTGCTGTTTTACCTCTATCGCATCCCGCGTCAGTTGGGATGATAAGTCGCTGGCTGACGCTTCTGCTGCTGGTATTGAGTGCCCAGGCGATGGCGGTCGAGCGCGTGGTCAGTCTGGCGCCTTCACTCTCTGAGATCGTGGTGGAACTGGGCGCCGCCGACCTGCTGGTGGGTGTGCTCGACGGTGGTGAGCGGCCAGCTGCATTGGCGAACGTGCCGTCAGTGGGGCATTACGGCCAATTGAACATGGAGCGTCTGCTCAGCCTCAAGCCCGACCTCATTCTGCTGTGGCCCGGCAGTGTCGGCCCTGCCCAGCGCGAGCAGTTACAGCACCTGAATATTCCCGTCTACGTCGCTGAACCTCATAGCCTTGAACAGCTGGCGGCCCAGGTCCAAGCCATTGCCCAACAAGTGGGTCGCGAAGACGCCGGTCGACACTTAGCCGCGCAGTTACGTCAGCGCCTGGCCGAACTGCGCCAGCGCTATCAGCGCGCCGAGCCGCTGCGGGTGTTTTACCAGGTATGGAACCAGCCGCTGTACACCGTAGGCGGCGGGCAGATCATCAGCGATGCGCTGAGCGTGTGCGGCGCACGCAATGTGTTCGCCGATTTGAAGCTGCCTGCGCCGCAGGTGAGCATCGAGTCCGTGTTGCAGCGCAATCCCGAAGTGATTCTGGCTGGGGATCAGCCGCAGCTGGAGGCCTGGAAAGCCTGGCCGCAGATCGCCGCCGTGGCGCAGGGACGCTTGCTGTTGGTGCCGGACAAAGGCCTGGAGCGGCCCAGCGGCCAGATGGTCGAGGCGGTGGCCAAGCTCTGCGCGTTGATTGCCCCGCAACGCTAGCGTGCGAGAGGCGTGTTGTCCTACCGATTAATAAGATTCTTCCGTTGAGTGGCTCGGCCAGCAGCGGATTACTCTATGGCCCGCGATGCGTGCCGCATGGCGATATTCCACTACAGGAGGTGGCCATGCGTCGTTTGATCATCGGTGTTTCTACTGCCCTTTTGCTGACCGGCTGCACGACGCTGGAAGGTGTCTCAACGTTGATGAATTTCTGGGCTGATCCGCTGGTAGAGAAGGCTGGCCGAGGCGAAAGAACCTCCAAGCAGGACATTCTCGCTATCCAGCAGCCCAAGCGCATCACCCCGATTCGTAGTGGCAGCTCACAGTGTTTTGATTTTGAACTGGAAAACCAAGGCAAAAAAAAGGACTTCTACGTCGGCTTTACCGAGGCCGGCCGTGTTAACGCCTATGGGTTTATAGACTGCGCCGAGGCCATCAAGGCCGGGTATCTGAGCACGAATGAGCCCATGCGCGAGCGTCGTTGAGGCGCCAAGGGGAGCGGCGCACATGACCCTGCCACTGCAATACTCGTTCAGGCAGCGAGCCATTGCCTGAAAGGTCAATCGATAGGTCGAGGCGCCGGGGCGTTGGTTACAGCGTCGGGGTCCAGGTCAGCCCGAGCATCCAGGTCTGTCCCGCTTCGCGGTAGTCCTGATTGTTGGAAAAGTCCGACGCGTTATAGCTGTAGCGGGCGCGGGCGTATTGGCGGTCCAGCAGGTTGTCGACCTTTAGTGAAATTTGGATTTCACGGCTCACCGCCCAACTGCTGCGCAACCCCAGCAGTGCGTATCCACCCAGGCGGTTGCGGTTTTTTTCGTCGTCGTAGCTGCTGCTGATGACCTGCCAACTGGCTCCCAGTCCCACCTTGTCAAATTGTCGATCCAGGTCCAGGTTCAACGTGCGGCGTGCACGACGCGCCAGGGTGTGGCCCGTGTCACGGTCGCGCGGGTTGATGAAGGCGGCGCCCAGGTTACTCTGCCAACCAAACAGCTCCTGCTTGAGCGCCGCTTCAAACCCATCGACACGCGCCGACGCCACGTTTTGCGGCTTGCTGGTGCTGTCGAGGATGATCGCGTTGCTTAACTGGGTGCGATACAGCGAGGCTTCCAGGCGCGTGCTGTCACTCAGTTGGCTGCGCCATTGCAGCTCGTAGCTCTTTGACGTTTCGGGCTGCAAGTTGGGGTTGCTGTACTTTGTGTCAGGGTAATAGAGGTCGTTGAAAGTCGGCGCGCGGAAGCCTTCGCTGTAGCTCAGCAGCACGTCATTGTCAGGGTTGATCGGCACGGTGAGGGTACCGCTCCAGCTGTTTTGCCCACCAAATTGCTGGTTCTGGTCGCGGCGTAGGCCCAGTTCTGTGGAGAACCACTCGCCATGGAAGCGATGCTGCACAAAGGCGGCGCGGTTCCAGCGGCTGTTTTCGGTAAAGGTAGTGCTGCCGTGGAAGCGGTCTTCGTACCAGTCGCCGCCCAGAATCAGGCTGTTCTGGTCGTTAAGCGTCAGGTCGTTCTGCCAATTGACCGAGTCGCGGTAGGTGTTGAACACGCTGAAATCATCACTGAGCTTATCGCGCTTGGTGTCGAGATTTTCGCTGTGGCCCACTTCCAGGCGCGATTGCCAGCGCTCATTGAGTTGGGCGTCGACATAACCGCTGGCGCTGCTCACGGTGTAATCGGTGTAGGGTTTCTGCCCGACCGTTTGCCCGGAAGCGGCGTCGTAGCGGCCAAAGCTGTTGTCGTACGCTGACTTGCCACGGTTATCCAACAGATTGAAACCAACCTCCAGTTCATCGCTGAACGCATGACTGAGGTTGAGGCTGATGGACTGATTGCGATAGGCATCATGGTCGCTATCGCTTTGAAACGACTCATGCGTGGCGTTGATTCCCACCGTGTCATCCAGGCTCGCCCCAAGGTTGAAGCGCGTATGCTCATCGCCGCCGGAAAGACCGACGCTGCGCTCCCAGGTCTGGTGGCTGCCAAACCCCAGTTTCAAGCGTGGCTGCAGGCCTTGCTCGGCATTACGCCGGGTGAATATCTGGATCACGCCGCCAATCGCATCACTGCCGTAGATCACCGAGCGCGAGCCGCGCAGTACTTCCACACGTTCAATCTGGTCGATGTTCAGGTATTGCAGCCCGCTGTCGCCAGAGGTGGTATTGGCGATGCGCTGGCCGTCGACCAGCACTAGGCTTTGCGCGGATTTGGTGCCACGAATATAGATGCCCGGCAAACTGCCACGGCCGCCGGTGGGTGCCACTTGTACGCCGGGTACGCGGCTGAGCAGGTCCGTCACGCTGGTAGGTTGCAGGCGGTCGATGTCGTCGCGGGTGAATACGGTATTGGCGGCGCTGCTGTCGTTGCGCGCCTGGACCTGGCGGTTGGCGCTGATCACCACGTCGGGAAGTTTCAGTGCGTCGTCGCGCTCGAAGCTGTCGGCCAGCAGGTCAGGGGCGGGGAGCAGCAGCAAGGGCAGAGCAAAGCGAAGGCGGTTCATGGGCTGTCCATAGCATTTATCAGCAATACAAAACCAATGTGGGAGCTGACTTGCCAGCGATGCAGGCACCTCGGTTTGTCAGTAAGACCGAGGTGATGCTATCGCAGGCAAGCCAGCTCCCACATTTTTTGAACCGGTTTCTACAGGCCTAGCAGCGCCATGCGCGCGCGCACCGACGCTTCGATACCCGCCTCGTCCAGCCCACACTCTGCCAGCATCTGCGCCGGCTTGGCGTGTTCGACGTACACATCCGGCAAGCCCAGGTGCAGCACCGACTTGAGGATGTTCTCCCGCGCCAGGAACTCGCTGACCGCCGCACCGGCACCGCCCATGATGGCGTTTTCTTCGACGGTCACCAGCAGCTCATGGCTGCCAGCGATGTCGCGTACGAGGGCTTCGTCCAGCGGTTTGACGAACCGCATGTCGACCACGGTGGCGTCGATCTTCTCAGCGACTTTCAGCGCTTCGGCCAATTGCACGCCGAACACCAGAAACGCGGTTTTGCTGCCCTGGCGTCGCACGATCCCTTTACCGATCTCGATCGGCTCCAGGTCTTTCTCGATCACTGCGTTCGGGCCGTTACCACGCGGGTAACGCACGGCCGCCGGGCCGTTGTACAGGTGGCCAGTGCTGAGCATCTTGCGCAGTTCGTTCTCATCACTCGGCGTCATCACCAGCATGCCGGGGATGCAGCGCAAGTAGGACAAATCGAAACTGCCGGCGTGGGTCGGGCCGTCTTCGCCAACCAGGCCGGCGCGGTCAATGGCAAACAGCACGTCGAGGTTCTGCACCGCCACGTCGTGAACCAGTTGGTCATAACCGCGCTGCAGGAAAGTGGAATAGATCGCGACCACCGGCTTGGCGCCTTCACAGGCCATGCCGGCCGCGAACGTCACGGCGTGCTGCTCGGCAATCGCCACGTCGAAATAGCGCAGCGGGAAACGCTCGCTGAACGCCACCAGGTCGGAGCCTTCCTTCATCGCCGGGGTAATACCCACCAGGCGCGAGTCGGCGGCGGCCATGTCGCACAGCCATTCGCCAAACACACCGGAATACTTCGGCCCGCTGGCCTTTTTCGGCGCGGCGGCGGGGGCGTTGAGCGGTTCGAGTTTGGTGATCGCGTGATAGCCGATCGGGTCAACTTCGGCCGGGGCGAAGCCTTTGCCTTTCTTGGTGACGATGTGCAGGAACTGCGGGCCCTTGAGGTCACGCATGTTGCGCAGCGTGGCGATCAGGGTTGGCAGGTCATGGCCGTCGATCGGGCCGATATAGTTCCAGCCCAGTTCTTCGAACAGGGTGCCGGGTACCAGCATGCCCTTGGCGTATTCTTCGGTGCGGCGGGCAATTTCCCACGCGCCGGGCAGACGCGAGAGCACCTTTTTGCTGCCTTCGCGCATGCTGGCATAGGTGCGGCTGGAAAGAATTTTTGCCAGGTAATTCGACAGGCCACCGACATTGCGCGAAATCGACATGTCGTTGTCGTTGAGGATCACCAACATGTTGGCGTTCACTTCTGGCGCGTGGTTCAGGGCTTCGAAAGCCATGCCGGCGGTCAACGCGCCATCACCAATCACTGCGATCGCCTTGCGATCACTGCCTTGCAGGCGGGCGGCAATCGCCATGCCCAGCGCTGCGCTGATAGAGGTGCTGGAGTGGCCGACGCCAAAGGTGTCGTACTCGCTTTCGGCGCGACGCGGGAAGGCGGCCAGGCCGTCCTTCTGGCGCAGGGTGCCCATGCGCTCGCGACGGCCGGTAAGGATTTTATGCGGATACGCCTGGTGGCCCACGTCCCACACCAACCGGTCATCCGGGGTATCGAACACGTAATGCAGGGCGATGGTCAGCTCGATGACACCCAGGCCGGCACCAAAATGCCCACCGGTCTGACCGACCGTGTAGAGCAATTCCAGGCGCAACTCATCGGCCAGGGTTTCCAGCTCGGCTTCACCCAGTCGACGCAGGCCGTCCGGCGTGGCAGCACGGTCGAGCAGTGGCGTGGACGGGCGTTTGCGGGGAATCTCTTGAAACGTCGTGGGCATCAGGCGAATCGTTATAGGTATAGAAGAGGCGGCAGTTTACCTCAAGCGGTGCAAACTGCCCACGCAGAGCGCCGAACTTGGCCGATATGCGGCTGCAATGGCCGCCATTATCAGTGGCGGCGTTCGACGATATACCGCGCCAGGTCGCGCAGAGGCTCGGCCGCCGCGTCGAAAGGTCGCAGGGCATCCAGGGCTTGGTCGCGCAGTTCCAGGGCATACGCCTTGGCCGCTTCAAGGCCAAGCAGGGCCGGATAGGTCGGTTTATCGCGTGCGGCATCCGCGCCTTGGCGTTTGCCCAGGGTCGCGGTGTCACTTTCGACGTCGAGAATGTCGTCCTGCACCTGAAACGCCAGGCCGACAGCCCGGGAATAGGTCTGCAGGGCGGCCAATTGCGCAGCTTCGGCACGGCCACTGGCCAACGCACCCAGGTGCACGGCGGCTTCGATCAGCGCGCCGGTCTTGTGGCGATGCATATGTTCCAGGGCCTGTTGATCCAGCTTGAGGCTGACCGAACCCATGTCGATCGCTTGCCCGCCGACCATACCGGCCGGGCCTGCGGCCAGGGCGAGGGCGGTCACCATGCGCAGGCTGTTTTCTGCGTTCACGCTATTTAAACGTGGGTCCAGCAGGGCGCTGAACGCCAGGCTCTGCAGGCCATCGCCGGCCAAAATGGCGTAGGCTTCATCAAAGGCTTTGTGAGTAGTCGGCTGGCCGCGACGCAAATCGTCGTCGTCCATCGCCGGCAAATCGTCATGCACCAGGGAATAGGCGTGAATCAGCTCCACCGCACACGCCGCACCATTGGCCTGCTCGGCCGGCGCGCCCAGCGCTTCACACGCCGCATAGGCCAGCAACGGGCGCACACGCTTGCCGCCATTCATCACGCTGTAGCGCATGGCTTCGTAGAGACGCTTCATTTCCGGGCTTGGCGCAACAAACAAGGGCTCGAGCGCCGCGTTGACCCGGGCTTGGCTACTGGCCTGATACGCGTCGATCATTCCGGCTGTTCCGCATCGAAAGGTTCTTCGGCCAACTCCCCGTCACGTTCCAGCAGCACTTGCACTTTCTGCTCAGCCTGCGCCAACGCGCTCTGGCAGTCGCGCGTCAGGCCGATGCCTTGCTCGAACGCCGTCAACGAATCTTCCAGCGACAACTCGCCGTTCTCCAGACGCTCGACCAGAGTTTGCAGGTCGGCGAGGGATTGTTCGAAATCGAGTGCAACTTTTTTGCGGGCCATGGCGGCTATTCCGGTAGACGGTAAACCGGCGCGACACTAGCAGACATGGGGATTGTGGGCAAATGAGCGGGTGGCTTCAGTCGCTTCAGCCTTTGATTTGATAGCGCGTACTATGGCCTCCGCCAGGCAAACGGACCAGGCAGTTTTTTCCAGCAGATCAGTAAGATGCCGAGTTGTGGTGGCCTTGGACACCTTCGCCTCTGCCTGGTACTGCGCGGCGTTGATACCGTGTTCGAAGCCCTTTTTCACCGCCGTCGAGCAGGCCGTTGAGTACCTTGGTCTGTTCGGCAGATAACGAGAGGTCGCGGTGCTGCTGCCAAAACCGGGTCTTGGCCAGAGCTCGGTCAATTCGCGCCATCGCCTGCTCCAGGCTGAACAGCAAGGTTTTCAGGAACCATTCCAGCCAATCGGTGATACCCAGTGTGGCCTTCTGGCTGGATTCCAATGCGTTGTAGTAACCGGCGCGCGCTGATCGCCTACCCGAGTCCTTTTCAGCGCCGATGACTCCGGCATGCACCGACGTTGGCCGGCGCTGACCGATTATGCTGTTTTCAAACTATTCGAGAGAGTCATCGACCGCTTGCTCCAAGCCTCGGCGTGGATATGCTTCAAAATCTAGAGCTTTGCGCTGGACGCCTTTTTGTGAATACAAAAAGGCGATGGGGGCTGATCTCACTGTCAGGCTCAGCGAAAGCTAGCGTCAATTCTTTGAACTTTTAATTTAATAAAGTGCTCGTTACATTCGGGGTGTTCGTAGTGGATATCTTCATCGCTCAGCGAAGTGAAAGTAAGAAAAGTCTCATTGAGTAGCTCTCCGTAGAGGAAGTAGCAATAACCATAATTCGCTTTTTCAACCAGTATTTTCCTCGGTTCAACCCGTTCAATCTCGTAGTCGTCGGAAAGGTTTAGGGTGAGTTCTATGTCGTAGGTTTCTCCAACTTCGATAGTGTAGGGGCAGTAGCTGACAAAACAGTTTATAGCTGTTCCCTCAATGAGCAATATCACATCATCATTTGCATGCTTATTGAGTGCTATCACTTTTCCTTTTTTACAGTGGTTTGTTATAGGGTCTGATGACTTTTTCAGTAGAGTAATCATTTGTCGTCCTTCAGAAGTCTTTTTGGCATACGGAGGGGGATACGGTCGGTTTTATTTCTCGCCGGTTCTCATATGAACCCTGCGCTGGCGGGCCGCGCGATAGGAGTGGTGATGTTTGCCTGAGCGAACAGCGATTCGGTGCTGGTGAGGTGTTTAAAAAACTGGGCGGGTGGAGGTTGGTGCGGTTGGATACGTGTTTTCATTAGCCGTTTTGCTCGTTGTCGGGTTTGTTGATGGCCGCGTGAGGGAAGTTGTTTTTCAGGGATAAGCCCAACTAACGCAATTATGGTCGTCCACGTAGATCAAAAATCTAAAGCTCATGTCCGTCACCCAGAATGGGTATCCAGTGGTATCAGATAAAATACGCTCAAGGTGTTGGGGAGAGGCGATTTCCCATGCTCTATAGGACGTGTCGAACACAACGAAAATCAACTGATCACTTTCAATGTTTTTTGATACCTCTTGCCAGAAATCAGGCTTGTACTCCGTGCGGTTAACCCGTAATTGAATTGGATCAAGAGGGTTGGCACTTTCGCAGAAAAACACGTTGCCAAGAGATGTGATTAATATATCTAGGTTTTTGGGAGCAAGTTTTCTACTCTGAATACCCAGGTTTTCTAAGCTTTCGTCGATCTCTGCTTCTAGGTAACTCATTGTGCAATACCAAGCCTGGAGCGGTTGACGGGGGCTGTGGTGTGCCCAAGTGGTCGAGTGGGTAGTGGAACGGCTGAATGTCTTTTGGACCAAAGCCATCCAGCAGTGCTAACGGACGAAATCTGTCCGGTTCGTAGAGGTAACTGCGATGACGATCCGCGTGATGCTCCGCAACCAGCTTGTCGCCTTGCCAGAAAAACTCCGTCGTTATGTCGTAGACGGTTTTACTGCTGCGTCGACCAAATGGGTAACGGTAGCTGGCAGTTTTAGAGTATTTATCCACTGTCTGTGCTCCCCGGCTGATATAGCTTCTCATCCATCCGTTACCGAGTCGCTGGCTACAAAGTCGGCCATACATCCGAGACAGGTGTTCAGTTAATCTCATATCCTCTCAATGCTGTAGCTACCCGCTATCACTGAAAAGATAACTTCGCCGCTATTGCTGTCCTTGAAGCAATAACTTTTACCTGATTTGTCTGGTGCGATGCGTGCTACCTCTTGCGAAAGGTGAGAATCCTTTTCCTCGTGTATCTCACATCGAGAGGTGATCGCATTTATACTTTTAAAGGCAGCCGCGTTATGAAAAGTGATCAGCAGTGATTGATCTTGTTGGTCCGTAAAAAAAACTAGTAATTCATTTCTTTTGCAAGTGACTTGTTCGATGATTCCCTTTGAGATAGTAATCTCTTCAGTGCTATGGCTTATTCGATTCATCGGTTGACTGGGCTCCCAGAATTTCAAATCGGAGAAATATCTTTCCATGTCATCCATCTCATCATCACCGAGAGAGTCGTCAAAGGGCATAGATATGATCCGGCGTACCTTTGCCAAGCGCTGTGTAACAGCGCAATCGTCGATGAAGTCAGTGGTTGCTTTTCGATACTCTTCTAGAGCACCAGGCTTTTCAGCATAATAACTGCCCATTTTGTGTAAGGATATCAATATAAACTCGATCTCTTTAAGCGCGTCAAGTGCTTCTTTTCCGGGAAGTTCTATTTTTTCATTTTTTTCTAACATTACTTTCTCCTTGTGAATTTTGGGTTTTTTAACGTCAAGTTTCTTTTTAGGGTTAGCTCAGTAGAGTTATATCTGGGGTTTGTATCAACTCCAATTGTGATTCCTCTACATCCGTTTCAATGTAATCTCGACCTTTATTTTTTTTGATTTGATATTTGTTCTGCGCTTCTGTCGGGTTTAGTACTTTGCTCTTTGCGGGCTCAAGAAAAACTCTATTGTTGTCCTGCTCCCTCTTTTTCAATGCCTTCCAAGCCAGCTCTGCTCGTATAGTGTCGTAGCCTTACGGTTTTTTCTTGGTTTGATGTGGTAACTGGTAACGTTGGCTCGCCATCGGGAGCTTTTGCGTTCCGTGTTGGGCTCTCGGCTTTATCTTCGGGTTTACATGCATTGGCGCCGGGGCAGGTGTTTAAGCCTAGCGGATCTACCCACCCCGTAGGATTAAGCACGTACTGGTACGCGTTGATCCCACCCGCCAGCTTCACCGGGTCGGGTGTCAGGTAGCGACCAATATCTGGATTGTAGTAGCGATGGCGGTTGTAGTGCAGCCCGCTTTCTTGGTCGAAGTACTGGCCTTGGAAACGTAGCGGGTTGTCGATTTTGTTGATGTCTAGGCGGCTGATCTGGCCATAGGCGCGGTAGTGCGCAGACAGACGATTTCGCCGTCGGGGGCGGCGAGCTCCTGCGGGGTGCCAAGGTGGTAGAGTTGGTAGTGGAACGGCTGGGTATTTTTTGGACCAAAGCCCTCCAGCAGGACCAGCGGACGGAAACTGTCCGGTTCGTAGAGGTAACTGCGATGCCGATCCGCGTGATGCTCCGCAACCAGCTTGTCGCCTTGCCAGAAAAACTCCGTCGTTATGTCGTCGACGGTTTTACTGCTGCGCCGACCAAATGGGTCATAACGGTAGCTGGCTGTTTGCCCGTTGGGTTGGGTGATGCTAATTAGCCGGTGCTGACAGTCGTAGCGATATTCGGAGACGAGTTGATTGGGGCGCCGGGTTCACTCATTTTTTGAGGGTGAACCTTGGTATCTGGTGAGTAGGTTTGTTGTGATTAGCAGGCTTGCCCTTGGTTCGGCTGCGCAGCAGCCTCGAAACTGGCGGCGCGGTTTTGGCTTTCAAAGCGCGTTGCCCTTATTGGGGTTTCTGCGCAGCGCGAGCAAGCTCGCTCGCCACAGGTAAAGATCGAATGGGCTATTTAGAGGTAGTCTTTCAACACCTTTCAAGGCTGTATAAAGTATAAATTAGATGTGGAACCTTCGATTTTCTTGGCTTTTCCCTTTTTTAGGTACTCGTTGAATTCGCGTTCCAAAGATTCTTTGTTGGTGTATTTTTTGTATTTGCATGGTAACTCACATGCGTACATGTACAGCCGCCATGCGTCGAAGCCGTCGACTCTTCCGTCAGGGCCATAATCAAAGTCGATACATATTTCGGATAGGTAAACACAGCAACCAATTCCGTGCAGTTCGTAGGTTACATCACCATTAACCTTCCCGCACCGCGGGATTTTGTTGGTTCGCCACAGTCGGAGAATATTTTTAGTGCCGAATGAGCACTCAAGCAAATCAGTTGCCTTCTTTACGTGCTCTAAATACTCTGCGATCAAATTTTCAAGCGTATGAGCTTTCATCGTCTTGGCCTATTTAACCTATCCAGCCCAGCTGTATTTGACGCATCCACCACTTCCTTGGTGTTATTAAACACGCTTTCGTGGCTTTCTATATTTTCAATCAGTTTTATGGTGACCATCGTATGTGTTCGTCTGGCGGCTGCAGCTCGATGGTGGCCGTCTATAATGTAGCGCCGTTCGTTATGCTCAAGCACTTCAATGGGTTGGTTAATATCGTATCCATTGCTTCGCATATTGCCAGAAATCTCCTCAACCTTTTTGGTTGAACGCTTCCCTTCAATGCTGTGTGTCCGACTCAACGTTTCTGCATCAACTCCATGGATAAGAGGAGCGGGAGGGAGCCCTTCATCTACCCGGTTAATTTGGGCTGTATCGTCCGCACCTGTTTGGGGCTTGCAACCGTTCTCACCCGGGCAGCTATGCAAGCCCTGAGGGTCCACCCACCCCGTAGGGTTGGGCACATACTGGTATGTGTTGATCCCACCGGCCAGCTTCACCGGGTCGGGTGTCAGGTAACGACCAATATCTGGATTGTAGTAGCGATGGCGGTTGTAGTGCAGCCCGCTTTCCGGGTCGAAGTATTGGCCTTGGAAGCGCAGCGGGTTGTCGACTTTGTTGATGTCTAGGCGGCTGATCTGGCCGTAGGCGCGGTAGTGCGCGGACCAGACGATTTCGCCGTCCGGGGCGGTGAGTTCCTGTGGTGTGCCCAAGTGGTCGAGTTGGTAGTGAAACGGCTGAATGTCTTTTGGACCAAAGCCATCCAGCAGTGCTAACGGACGAAAGCTGCCCGGTTCGTAGAGGTAACTGCGATGACGATCCGCGTGATGCTCCGCAACCAGCTTGTCGCCTTGCCAGAAAAACTCCGTCGTTATGTCGTCGACGGTTTTGCTGGTGCGCCGACCAAACGGGTCATAGCGGTAGCTGGCTGTTTGCCCGTTGGGTTGGGTGATGTTAATTAGCCGGCGCTGACAGTCGTAGCGATATTTGGTGATGAGTTGATTGGGGCGCCGGGTTCACTCATTTTTTGAGGGTGAACCTTGGTATCTGGTGAGTAGGTTTGTTGTGATGAGCAGGCTTATTGTGGCGAACAGGCTTGCCTTTGGTTTGGCTGCGCAGCAGCCTCAAAACTGGCGATGCGGGTTTTGCTTGGGAAACGCGTAGGGTTTATTGGGGCTGCTTCGCAGCCCAACGCGAGCAACGTTACGGTTTATGCGTTGGCTTCTAAGTTGTAACGTATAAGGCACTCAAGTAATACTTTCATGAACTGTCTTTTATCAATGATTTCGTCATTGAAGTAAGTGTCGAAAAGGTAAAAAACAGCTTCGAATGTTTCCTCAGTATTTAGAAAATGTTCTAGGGTCTGGATGTGTCGCTGTCTTTCTTCATATTTATATCTGATAAATTCTGGTCTGGTCAGCTTGTCAAACAGGTCTTTAAGCTCTTTCGAGTTGTTAACATCTGTGAGAGCAATAAGCTCCTCTCTGTCAGGGTTTCTTGTATTTTCGATGCAATATGTAAAAAGCAGACCTTGGATTGTTGAGAGGCTTGGTTTAATTTTCATTCGAAATCCGTAAAGGCTGTTATGGGGTTTCCGTCTTCATTCAAAAAAACTCTGGCTTTTTTCTGTTTTCCATATTCGTAGCCGTCCCGTTTGTATCCTTCTCCGATTATCTTTCCCATGTTCATTGGTGCTTTGGACATTGATAAGTCGGTCCATTTGAAAATGAGTTGGGCACGGTGAATTGCATTTAATTGATCTCTGTGGCTTAAAAAGTGAGTGGCTGCGCTCGGGGGTCTAGGCTCTCCACTTCTTGGTCCTCTTGTGAATCTTTCAATTTCTCCGGTGGTAGGATTTTTAGCTGTCATTACTCTTTCAAGTTGAGAGGCGAGCGTTGTCTGCTTACCGTGTTTCTCCAGGAAATGCGCGCCTGGTGTCGATTTTTCGAGCTCATCCAATCTTCTATACGCGTTTGCCTCTGCAAGATCATCAATTCTCGCCTGTCGTTCTGCGCGTGACAGTTGTGGTAATGCAGGCTCTCGGTTGTTAACACCAGCTGCCGGGCTTTTTTCGGTGACGCTTGGCGTGCAGCCACCCCCGCCAGGGCATGTGTTCAATCCTAGCGGATCTATCCACCCCGTAGGGTTAGGCACGTACTGGTATGTGTTGATCCCACCGGCCAGCTTCACCGGGTCGGGTGTCAGGTAACGACCAATATCTGGATTGTAGTAGCGATGGCGGTTGTAGTGCAGCCCGCTTTCCGGGTCGAAGTATTGGCCTTGGAAGCGCAGCGGGTTGTCGATTTTGTTGATGTCTAGGTGGCTGATTTGGCCGTAGGCGCGGTAATGCGCGGACCAGACGATTTCGCCGTCAGGGGCGGTGAGTTCGTGCGGGGTGCCGAGGTGGTCCAGTTGATAGTGGAAGGGCTGGGTGTCTTTTGGACCAAAGCCTTCCAGCAGTACTAACGGCCGAAAGCTGTCCGGGTCGTAGATGTAACTGCGATGCCTGTCCGCGTGATGCTCCGCAACCAGCCTGTCGCCTTGCCAGAAAAACTCAGTGGTTATCCCATCAACGGTTTTGCTGATACGCCGACCGAACGGGTCATAGCGATAGCTGGCCGTTTGCCCGTTCGGCTGGGTAATGCCGATAAGCCGATGCTGGCAGTCGTAGCGGTACTCGGTGACGAGTTGATGGCCTTTACCGCGCCGTTGACGGATCAGATTGCCGAACGCGTCATAGTCGTAATGATGATCGCCCTGAATCACCAACCGATTTCCCGCCACGATGTCCGGACCGGGACGATCCTGCATGAGCAGGTTACCAGCCGGGTCGTGGCCGAAGCGCTCTTGCACGTCTTGCGAATGATCCGCGCGGGTCAGGCGGGCGAGGGGGTCGTAGTGGTAGTGGTGTTCGCCTTTGCGGGTGTCGAGCAGGCGGGTGAGGTTGCCGGTTTTGTCGTAGTCGTAGTGGCGGCGGTAGAGCTTGTGTTCTTCCTGGGTCACCGCGTGGGCGTGCAGGCGGTTTTGCTCGTCGTAGTGGTAGCGGCTGAGCAGTTGGCCTTGCTGGCGTTGGCGTTCTTTTCCGGTGTTGAAGAGGTGGGATGTTAGGGTTTTGCCATTCAGTTCGACGGTGGCGAGGTGGCCGCTTTTGTCGTGATTGAAGGTGAGGCGGTTGTTGTCCGGCAGGCGCAGGTTTTTCAATTGGCCGCAGGCGTCGTAGCCGTAGCGCAGGGTGCCCCAGCCTTGGTGGTCGGCGATGAGGCGGTTTTGGCTGTCGTATTCGTAGGCTAACGCCCAGTGGCCGTCGTCGACGCTGAGGAGGTTGCCCTGGCGGTCGTAGGCGTAATCGACCACTCCACCGTCTGGAAGAGTTTTTCGTACGAGGCGGCCGGAAAAATCTCGCTCGTAGCGGGTGACTAGCTGACTGCCGTCATCGCCGTGTTCGGTTTTCTCCAGTAAGTTGCCGCTGAGGTCATACACGTAAGTCGTGCGCTGACCGTCAAAGCCGATTTCCTGCTGGATCAGCCCGTTGGGGTGGTAATCAAGTCGGTAGGTTTCGCCGACTTCGTTTTCGATTTCGGTCAGTAGTAACCGGGTGTTGTCGTAGCGGTAGTTAACCTGGGTGCCATCGGCGTTGAGACGGCGGCTGATCAGGTGCAGGCCGTCGGCGTATTCGTAGCGGGTGACGTGGCCCAATTCGTCACGTTCAGAGGTGATTTTTCCGTAGGGGTTGTGGCTGAATTCCCGCGTGGCACCGCCTGGAAGTACGACACGAACCAACCGACCCACACCGTCCCACTGATACTGCGTCAGCGCGCCATGCTCATCCTCACGCGCAACTTGTCGTCCAACATCGTCATAGCGATAACGCTTAACCCCACCATTCGGCAGTTGTTCCTCAACGAGCTGCCCACGCTCATTCCAGACCAGCCGATGACAGCCGTTATCCGGATACCAAACCCCAATCAGCTGCCCGTGTTTGTCGTAGGTGTAGTCCGTAATGTGGCCGTCAGGATCTGTCTGACGCGTAACGTCGCCTTGTTCGTTACGCTCATACTTCCAAACCGCCTCACCCCGCCGTACAACCCGTACGAACCCGTTGTCATGCTCGTAGGATGTCGGCTCATCCTCCCCCGGAAACAGCGCCACCAAACGTCCGGCTTCGTCATACTGATACGCCGTCACCGCCCCCAGCGGATCCTGCTCAACCGTCAGCCGGCCCTTGTCATCGTAGGATTTGAAATGCTCCGCGCCATTGGGATCAATCCGCTGCACCAGCCGCGCCCGCTGATCGTGGACATACACTTCCTGGCTACCATCAGCGTTGTGAACCGTGACCCTGCCGCCGTCTTCCCACGCATAGCGCGTTTCCATCTGCGAAAAACTGGCCCAATGCCGAACACATCGCGCGGCCTTGCCAGACCGTTCCCACGCCCAAAAGAAACTCGCCCCACCGGCCAATTGCCGCTCAAGAATGACGTGCTGATCGTCGTACCGATAAACCTCACTTTCACCTACGGCATTGGTCGCCGAAACCAATCGTCCTGCCTCGTCATAGACGTAGGAAACGACGTTCTGCTCCGTCACCCATACATACGGCTCACGGCCTTTGGCGCGATGAACCTGATAGTCAACCGCCACAATGCGACCGAGTTCATAGCGCAAAAACAGCGACCGACCCGCGCCGTTATCCAGCCGCTCAATCCGCCCCAAATGATCACGAGAAATCCGCAGCCGGTTGTCATACGCATCGCTGATTGCCGTCAGCTGACCGTCGTGAAAGTGATAAAACCGTGATGCCTGGGCCAGCACCAACTCATCGGGCAGGGCACCCAAATAGATCGCCGCTTCGGCCAGGCTGTTGGTGATCGCCGGTCGGGCAGCGGTAGGCAAGGGCAGGGCAGTCGATCGATTCTCATGATCCGTCCAAACCACCGAGTCACCCGTCACCACTAGCCTTTGTGCCAGCGCATGACTCCAGCCAAACCCCAACCCACAATCCGCTTCCACCGCACTGGTGCGATACAACCGCGTCCACTCAAACGGCAAAATCCCGTCCAGCGCACCATCGGTAAGCGTCAGCAATTCCTCCCCGGTGACCATCGACACCGGGCAGCCATGGGTGGCGGTTTTGTCCGCAGGTGCCGCTGCATCTCCACGGGGATTCTTCGCAGCCGCAGGCACATCATCCACATGCTCTTTCTGCTTCAACACCGCGTTCTGCCGCGCCCGCCAGCGCATCTGCATCGTGCCTTGCTTCAGCCCACCGACGACGCCGCGAACCGCCACGGCCTTGTAGCGATCCACCGCCTGCATGAACTTGGTCAGAATCCCAAGCAGGCCGCGCACAAAGCCAACTGCGGCATCGAGAACCTGTGCGCCATACTTGACCAACCGCAAGCTCAGATACGCCACACCCGCCGCAGGCAGCGCGATCATCAGCACCGCGCCAATCACCAGGTCGATCAGCAGCGACACCACAAACCCCGCCGCCGCCTCGGCAATATCGCCCGGTGGCAACGCGTCCAGCCACAGCATCGCCGTGCGCACCATCAGGTACAGCGCCGCCTCGTCACTGGCCAGCAACATGGCCTTTTCCATGACCTGCGGCGCATCGGTGGCCAACTGCGCCAACTTGGCGGCCTCGGCACCCAGTTGCTCGCCGAACTTCATGGGGTCTGCAAGAATCGCCTGGACCAGCTTGATGCTGTCCCAGACCTCCTTGATTGCCGCCCAACTGCCCGCGAGCACGCCGCTGCCAATCGCGCTGGCGGTGGATTGCTGCCAGGACGGTTTGAAGCCGTTCCATTGCTCGCGCAGCCATTGCTCCAAGTCCGCCGTCAACCCAGCGTAGGAGGCAAACAACGCGTCTACCTGCTGTGCGGAGACGCCGCCCTGTACCCGCACCTGATAGCGCCCACCGGCCACGCAGGTGTGGGAAGCCTTGCCATGTTCATCCAGCATGACCCGCGTAGAGCTGCCGTCCTCCAGGCGAATAACCTCAACCGGGATTTCGCCGATCGGCACGTCGTACACCGACTCGAACTTGCTCTCGATCTTCAGCTCGCCACCCGCTGGGCAGCGCGCAACGGTGGAAAAATCCGCATCGGAAATGCTGAAGGAACGTTGCGAATCCCCCACCCGCAATACCCTGTCCATCCCCAGCAACGACGGCATGTCCGCTGCATGGCTGACCGAGTCCAGCGCCCGCGCATACCAGGCGCCCATCTGCTGGCGATACTCCGCCAGGCTCTGATGGAAGCCATTGAGCTCATGTTCGATAAAGGCAATGTGGGCGGCGTGGGTCATCCGTGACGTCTCGGCAAAATGGCAAGGCGTCGGAGCATGCCGCAGGAAAAAGCGCCTGGATGAACGGCTGGAAAAATCAGAAAGGGACGGCGTAGAGAACGAAAAAATCGGTGTCAATTCGAGGCTAAAGGCTACCTTAACTGGCGAAAATGCTTATTGACGGGCACTGCCCCTGCGCGTCCTTGAGCTGCGCTTCAAACGCTATCAACTCCGCCTGCATCTGCTGCAACCCGGCAATTTTCCCGGCCAGTTCGCGCTTCTTGCTGGCGATGGCCTGGTCTGCACGCTCCCAAGGCAAGGCATCGCCCTCGTGCCCGTGCAGAATTCCCTGCAACTCCTTGAGCTTGAACCCCAACTGCTGGGCGCACTTGATCAACGCCAGCAGCTCGACACTTTGCGCCGAATAGACCCGGTAACGCCCTTCCCGCTGCGGCGCAGGCAACAGGCCTATCGCCTCATAGTGACGAATCGCCTTGATGGTCGTGCCCGACAGTTGCGCGGCTTTGCCGATGTACATGAAAACTCCCTTTTCCCATTAGTCCGCCAGCCTGAGTCAGCCACTTTGCCCGCTGCGCTGGCGTAGAGGCCAACACCGGCCCGAACATCAACGTCTTGGTCGGCTTGATGCCGCAAAACGCCAGTGTGGTGCTGCGTAACTGATGAATGCCGGGCATGCGGTAGAACCAGCGGTAATACCACGGCGGCGTGTCCAGGGTCACCAACACGTGCGCGGTTCGGCCGAGCAGCAGCTTGTCAGGAAATGACTTGCCTTCGCGGTATTTAAAGGCAAAGCCGGGTAGGAAAATACGGTCGATGAACCCTTTCAATAACGCCGGGATGCCCCCCCACCAGATCGGGAAAACGAATGCCAGATGGGTGGCCCAGAGGAGGTCGGACTGGGCGCTGAGCAAGTCAGGTTCCAATGGTTGGATCTGTGTGTAGCCGTGGTGAAGCACGGGGTCGAAAGAGAGGTCGCCCAAGGGTAGGACGCGTACCTGGTGGCCGGCGACTTTTGCACTGTGGATGTAGGCATCGGCCAAGGCTGAGCACAAGCTCGTGCCGCAAGGGTGGCCGAGGATGACCAGGATGCGCTGGGGCATGGGATGAGGTCCTGAAAAGGGGGCCTTCAGGGTAGGGTGTGCCGTATAGGGGAGAGTCAAGCGCCGGACCATGCCGCGCCTCAAGGCCGCTCAGTTAAGCGAACGCAATACGCCACGCAGCGAAGATCAACTGCGGGAGCGGGCTTGTCCGCGAAGACGTCAGCCCAGCAAACATTGATGTTGACTGAACCACCGCTTTCGCGGGCAAGCCCGCTCCCACAGGGATTTACGCTTGACTGAACAGCATGGGCTCGTCTGATAAATGCCTACGCAACATCAAGCCGTGTGCTTGCTCCCCGTCTCCATGTCCGTGCTGCCCCAAGGCCGCCAATCGTCGGTGTGCCGTTCACTGCCATGCGGCCCGCTGGAGCTGGTGCCGCCTGCGAGGAATTTTTCCCACAGGTTTTTGCTGTCCGGGTCGCTGTCTTTGTGCAGGTAGGGCGCCAGTCGCGCGAGCGAGCTGCCTTTTTTGTCTGCGGTTTCCTGGAAGTGTTTCCACTCATCCGACTGATACTCGAACATCGACTTGTCGTCCGGCGTGTCGCGGCCGCCGTACATATAGGTGGCATAGCGCGCGTATTCGAGCTTGTCGCCCCAGTCGTCCTTGGTCACGCCGGCGTCGGCGAGGTCTTTGAAGAACTTGCCTTGGGAATCGGTGAGTTTTTGCATTTTGGCATGCTCGACCGCCTCGGCAATCAGGGTGCCTGCGACCCCGAAGATCACACCCGCCACTGCGAAAATCGGACCCGCCACGCGCGCGCCGATGGCGAGCCCGCGTATGACCGTCGCGGCAACATCACCGGCCAGTTTGCCTGCCAGGTGAGCACCTTTGGGGGCGAACATCGCGATGGTATTGGCGATCGCCATGCCGGTACCGGACGCACCCCCGCCCAGCGTGAAGGCCGCGTCAGTTTTTTCCAGTGCGGTCTTGGCGTTTTTCAGTTTGCGCGCGCCGGAAACGATGTCCATCACGCCGCCGGTCAAGTCCAGGCCGGAGCCGCCCATAAACCGCAGGAACGAACGCCCCGAGGCGATCGCAATTTCGGATTTGGACGCTGGCGTACCTTTGCCGGGAAGGTCCTTGACGCCCATGTGCTCGCCGAGGGTTTTGGCGGCGCTGTCGTACTCCTTCACTTCATCGGCCGACAGGTTGCCCACGTCGAGTTTCTTGAGGGTGTCGGAAGCTTCCTTGACGCGGGTGCTGATGGATGCGGCCAGCGCGTCAGATTTTTCTGTGGTTTTCTTGCCCCAGATGTCCGGGAGGTTCTCATCGATCAGGCCGAGCCATTCAGTGGCTTTGATTTTTGCCGGGCCTTTACCGTCTTTGTCCACGTCAGGTTCATAGGGTTTAGTGCCACCCAGGGTTTCCACAATGTTCGAACCGAACTTGAGGAAGTCGTTGGTGAAGCTCAAGCCGGCGACCAGGTCTTTCGCGGCGGCGATCTTCTGGTCGTCGGTCATGTTGCCGCCGCCATTGGCGAGCTGCAGCGCGCCGCTGACCAGGTTCATGGTGCCCGCCATGGCACTGAGCCCGCCGGTGGAGCTGGCGGTGTGCAGCACTGTCTTCAAGGAACCGGCGGCCGCTTCGCGATTGGCGCCCAGGCCCTTCAATTGGGTGTCGACCACCTTGTCGATGGCTTTCGGGTCGCCGCTGGCAGCCGCGAGACGAATGGCCGCTGCGATCTGTTTGTTCTCCGCCGGTGTCAGCCCTTTGATATGGCCGTCGAGGATGTCGATCTCATCCTTCATCTTTTTGTACATGTCGTAGGCTTTGTCGCCCTTGTCCAGGCCACCCAAGGCGGCGTTGATACCGCCCTTGATCATCGTGAACGAGGCCTTCAGCCCACTTTCGGTATTTTCCGGCGAGACCTTGTCGGGGTTTTCCATGTACGTGTTGAGCTGGTGCGTCATCATGTTCTGGTCGAACGTCTGTTTGCGCGCGGTGTAGCTGTCCGGTTCAAGAATGCGCAGCGACTCGAAATAGCGGTCGACGTCCAACTCGGCCATTTCCGATTTCTTCGGATCACCCGAGTCATTCATCGCGATCACATATTCTTCGAAGTTCAAGTTGGCATCACGGGTGCCGTCTTTGAAGAGGGCCGGGAATACTTGTTCGCGAACTTCATTCAACCGATCTTCCGATAAACTACCGACACTTTTCTTTAGTTCTGCGTCGTAGCGGTCCTTAATCCCTTCCTTGCCCATCAACGTGGAAATTTCTTTGGCAAGTTTGTCCTCGTCGACCATCTCTTTGACGTCTTTGCCGTTCAACTGGGTCGGGGTCTTATCCGTCTCACGGTATGTGCCGCTGCCCAGGTTGATGCTCTCCGCGTAGCCGTACAGGTCGTAGCCGTTGTCCAGCGCGGCCTGGGCGTCCATCAGCTTGACGATCTTGGCTTCATCCGAGTCTTCGGCCAGCTTGCCGCTCTTGATGTCATCGCGAATGCCCTGCACAAAGTTCTCGGCCGTCTGGCCGCCCACGGTCTTGTCGTTGGGCAACTCCATGTCCATCAGCCCTTCGGCACCGAAGGTCGGGATGTTGTATTTGTCGCGCAGGGCCTGCACGTCTTCGGGCTCATCGGGCGGCGCGGCCTTGTCGGTGTGCGTCGCGTCTTTGACGTGCATGAGGTCGCCTTTGAGGCTCGAATAGCCGTACTTGCCGAAATCCTGCAAGCGCCCGGCCTCGGTGCCGTGGCGGGCTTCCTTGTCTTTGGTGAAACCGTCGATGCTGTCGTTGTCTTTATTCCTGGCGTCGATGCCAGTGAGCAAATTGCCGTTTTCATCGATGCTCACCACATGTTCCAGCACCTGGGTGGCGCGGTACGCGGCGTCGGCGTCGTTCTCGAAATCGCCCACTTGCTTCTTGAGGTTGTCCTTCACGTCGCTCTGGTTGCCGAGGTTTTTCAGCAGCGGTGTGGCGTCGATAATTTCCTTGGCCGAGCGCGTGTCACCGTCGGGGCGCTTCTGCTGGTCACCCAAGTCCGACTTCACCACCTCGCCGCGCAGGCTGGAATAGCCATACTTGCCGAAATCCTGCAGCCGGCCCGCCTCAGTGCCATGCCGCGCCTCGCCATCCTTGGTGAAGCCGTCGATGCTGCTGTTGCCCACATCCTTGCCATCGGTCAGCTTGCCGTTTTCGTCGATGTATTCGACATGCTCCAGCACTTTCGAGGCGCGATAGGCTGCGTCCGCGTCTTTCTCAAAATCACCGACCTGCTTTTTAAGGTTGTCTTTCACGCCACTTTGATTACCGAGTTGGGCGAGCAGCGGGGTGTCATCAATAATTTGCTGGGCTGAGCGGGTATCACCTTCGGGGCGTTTCTGCCCTTTACCCAACTCGTCTTTGGGTGCAGACGCTTTTTCGACGGATTTTTCCCAGGCAGCGACGGAGCTTTTTTGAGTGACCGCTGCGTCCTTTGGGGTCGTTTCTACCTTCGCTACCATGGTACTTCTCCTGATCTAATTATTACGCCTGCCCCTTTTAAAACGCGCAGGGCCGCACAACTTCCTAGGTAACTTACCCGAGGTGGTTTATTGAATAACGAGAGGGCGGCCTTAGTTGGTTGGCCGCTGGGCGTTGCTGCTGTGAAAGATGACGTGACGGAACTTAACACGGACTTTTAGCCAATTCGCAAAGCCTTCACAACAATTCACAACGGCGAGGTTATTTCGGAACATTTATGGCGTAGGGCGCGTATAGGCAAAATAGCCTGACGTTCAACGCGGGCTTATCGTAGAGCGCGTCGAGCTGGGTGGTGGTACACCGCTCCCGTCGAAGAACCGTTCATCAGATTTCAATGACGGCAGAGACATTCTTAAGCAGAGGGTGCTTTTTGACAGGTGCGACGAACCAGAAAAAATCTCACGCGTGAGCTATTGAGCATCGCCAACATTGTCTGTAGATTTTCTCACGCGTGAGTTTTTCACAACGAGGTCAGCACCATGAAAAGCAGCTCTCCATCGAGCCCGCCAGCAGGGCCCGATCCTGATTCAGCAAGCCGCAAGGGAGAGCGCTTGAAGTCGCCCGCGAAAAAACCATCGAGCTTTTACATGAAGCAGATGCGCACGGGCCTGGCGGCCGCCGGTTATGTGAAACACGAGACTTGGGTGCTTCCCGAAAACCGAAGCCTGCTCAAGCAAATGGAGAAACAGCTTCGCCAACCGATTCTGGCTGGCTCATTCATGTCGGAGAATTTCATGAGCGCAGGTACTAACTGGAATATCGATCGCCTCTTCACAGCGCTTCAGGCTCTGGATGAAGTGGTTTCCAACGACATTACCCTTTCTCTCGTTCAGGGCGCCGAGTCCAGCATCAAGCTGGAAATGAACGACTTCGGGGGCTTGCCGATTTACATCGCGGTGGTCGGCGAACAGATCATCGTGGACACCGTGCTGGTCGACGTCGAGTCCATCAATGACGTAACGGCGTTCAATGACGCGGTGCTGCGCAGCCGGGAAATGTTCCCGCTTTCTTCGATCGGCATCGAGTCCATGCCTAACGGCCAAGTTGTTTACAACATGTTCGGTGCGTTGAGCTCCGACTCCAGCCTGACCAACATCGTGACTGAGGTGAAAACCCTGGTCGACAACGTGCAGCGCGCCAGCGAAGCCTTCGAACGTTTCTTCAATTAAGTATTCGGGAGTATCCAATGACTCAGTCCATCTGGAGCAAATTGTTCACCGCGCTGCGTGGCGGTGCCAGCGAAGTCGGCGAATCGATCGTCGACCAACAAGCCCTGCGCATCCTCGACCAGGAAATTCGCGACGCCGACACGGCGCTGGCCAACGCCAAGCGTGAGCTGGTGAGCATCATGGCCAAGCACAAACTGGCGGCTGATCGCGTCGGAGAGTACGACGCCAAGATCAAGGACCTGGAGTCCAAGGCCATGGCCGCTATCCAGGCCAATCGTGAAGACCTGGCCATGGAAGTGGCCGAAGCCATTTCGACCCTGACCAACGAACGTGACGTCGAGCAAAAGCAGGCCACCGAGTTCGGCGGCTATGCCGACGGCATGCGCAAGGACATCACCAAAGCCGAAAGTCGGATCAAAAGCCTGCGCCAGCAAGTGGACATGGCCAAGGCGCGCGAAAGCGTACAGAAGGCCCAGGTCAGTGCGTCCATCGCCAGTGGTGGCGCCAACGGCAAGCTGGAAACCGCCGTCGGTACGCTGAATCGCTTGCAGGCCAAACAGCAGCAACGTGCCGCTGAGCTGCAAGCCCAGGATGAACTGGCTGAGGCATCCACGGGCACCGACCTGGAGCGCAAGCTGCGCGACGCCGGCATCACGCCGGACACAGGCAGCGCCAATGCGATTCTGGAACGCCTGAAGCAAAAGTCGGCCGAGTAAGCCGCGCCGAAGCAAGAAGGGCAGGCTCTGCCCTTCTTTTTTTACATCGAGGTCAGGATGGATGCCCTGAAGGGTTTCAAGACAATCGCAGGCCTTGCCCTGTTGATGGTTGCGCTGCAACTGGTCAATGTGGCGACCGGTTACAGCCTCATGGCATTCGGCCTGATCCCGAGAACGGTGCAGGGGCTGCTCGGCATCCTCACCTCACCGTTTTTGCACGCGTCGTTTGCTCATCTGAGCGCAAACCTGATCGCCTTTTTGGTCCTGGGCACCTTGGTCATTGTCGATGGAGTCCATCGGTTCATTGCCGTCAGTGCGATCATTATTCTGCTGGGCGGTTCGCTGGTCTGGCTGTTCGGTTTCAGCGGCGTACACATCGGTGCCAGCGGCTGGGTATTCGGGCTCTGGGCCTACCTGCTGTCTCGCGCCTGGTTTCATAGAAGCTGGAGCAACCTGATAACGGCCGGTGTTGTAGCGGTGCTGTATGGTGGCCTGGTCGTGGGTTTCCTGCCTCGGCAGGGGATCTCGTTCGAGGGGCACTTCTTTGGCGCGTTCGCCGGGTTTATTGCAGCCAAGGTACTTCTATCCTCGCCGCGCAGCAGGTTTAATGCCGGGTGAACGCGCTTGAGCCTCCACACGCCGAGGCGATCTTGTCATTCGCAATCAAATACCCAGGGAGTCAGGGGCCAAATGTCGATGTTTCTTTTGTTGCGCCTGCGCGCCGCCTCCCTCTTTCCCCGCTTCTGCATCGCCTCCGCTCGCCTCAAGGAAATCTCCAATGGGATGGTTTAAACAATTGATGGGGCTTGAGGCCCCGAAAGCGAATACAGCGCCGCAATGGACAGCCGGCAACACCCAGCCGGCCACCGGGCCACTAGGCCTGGCACCCGGCAAAGGCGTGATGTTCGACGCGAGCCTGAAATTGTTGCTCGATGAAAAAACCACGGTGGTGATCCCCGGCTCCCAGGAAATCTGGGCCAACGGCACCGTAGACCTCGGCCAGTCGACCTGGCTGTCGCGCTATTACATGAACGACGAAGATTACTGGCTGCAGGTGCACACCACCGGCGAGATCGCCGGGCAGGTCGAGTCGGTGATCCTGTTCAACTACCTCAGTGTCGTCACCATCAGCAGTGAAGCGGAACTGCGTCGACTGGCGGGGCCACAGAGCCTGATCGGGCTGCCGACCTACACCCACAACGGCGTCGAATACGCCCGTGTGTGGGGCAGCGAAGCTGGCCAGACAGAGCTGGTGGCGATGACCGAACAGGTTGTAAACCCCGAGGACGCCTACAACGTCGAGCACCGTTCGATGCTGTACGCCCGCGACACGGGTCTGACTGATCGTCGCGAGTTTCTGCTGTTTTCCGTCGAAGAAGACGCAGAGGGCACCGTCAGCCTGAGTACGTCGCTGGGCATTTCGCTGTACACAACTGACCTGACTACGCTTTAAAAAAGGAAACCCCCATGCTGGAAGCGCTCTCTATCTCTCTGAACAAAGCCGCTGTGTTTGGCTTTGTTACCTACATCCTCGGTGCGGCCGTGCTGTTCGCACTGTTCCAGTTCATCTACACCCGCATCACGCCGCACAAGGAGTTCGAACTGATCCGCGCGGGCAACGTGTCGGCTGCGGTCGCGCTGGGCGGTGCCATCATCGGCTTCGCCATTCCGGCCAGCAACGTGATTGCCTACTCGATCAGCCTCCTCGACTTCGTCGTCTGGGCGGTGATCGCCGCCGTCGTCCAATTGTTGGCGTTTCTGCTGACCAGCCTGGTGCTCAAAGGCACGTCCGAGCGCATCAAGAATGGCGAACTCGCCGCCGGTATCTACGTGGCCGCCGTGTCCATCAGCGTCGGCATGTTGAATGCCGCGTGCATGACGCCTACCCAGAACTGATCGCGCACGGAGCCCCCGATGAAACGAAGCAAGTACGTCCAGTTGTCGCTGGCAGCGTCGGTCGCGATGGCGATATCCGGCTGCGGGCCGACCGAAAAAACCTACGATTTGCAAAAGAAGTACAACTTCCAGTCGGTTCAGCAATGCGCCGATGAAAAACTGCCGGTGGACGTGTGCTCGGACGCCTACATGACGGCCATGGCCGAGCATCGGCGCATTGCCCCGGTGTACGACAGCCAAGCCGATTGCGATGCCGACTTTGTCGCCAACTGGTGTCAGCAGGATTCCAACGGCAAGTTCATCCCCAAACTGGGCGGTTTCGAACTGACCGCCGCCGGCCAGGTGACGCAATCCCAGGTCGATGCGGCCAACGCTCAAGCCGGCGGCGCCCAAGCGAACAGTGGCGGCTCAGGCTTCTCCACCAGCAGCCTGCTCACCGGCCTGCTGATCGGCAACATGCTCAGCAACAATCGCAACAGCTACCGCTCCGAGCCGATCTACCGCTACCGCGATGATCGCGGCGATTACGGCTCTTCGACGCTCAACCAGCGGGTCTCGAATGGGGCGACGTTTGGCCGGTCCAACCAGGCCAGGTACGGCAGCAGCAACTACACGAACACGCTGCGCTCCTCCAGCAAGCCGGTGTCCGTGGCGTCCTCGACCTCCCGTGGTGGCTTTGGCAGCAAAGCCAGCGCCCGCAGCGGCTGGGGCGGCGGCGGGTCGAGCAGTTAAGGAAAACGGGCCATGAAAAAGATCCACTGCGCAGAGCGTCATGACTGGAAACAGACCGCCGACAGCCTCGGCTTCCTGTTCCACACCATCGACGACGAACCCTACTGGGACGAAAGCGCCTACTACCGGTTCACGCTCAAGCAAATCGAGCGCGACCTCGAAGACCCGACCACCGAGATCCATGACATGTGCATGGACCTCGTGGCCCGCGTGGTGCAGAGCGAAGAGTTGCTTGAGCGGCTGAGCATTCCCGCGCCGTTCTTCGAGATGATCCGAACCTCATGGCTCGAAGGCCACCCGCACCTGTACGGGCGCATGGACTTCTCCTACAACGGCACCGGGCCCGCCAAGCTGCTGGAACTCAACTACGACACACCGACCAGCCTTTATGAGGCGGCGGCGTTTCAATGGGGCTGGCTGGAACAATGTATCGAACGCGGCCTGCTGCCCAAGCATGCCGACCAGTTCAACAGCATCGACACCAAACTGCACCAGGCCTTCGCCCAATTGCAGGTCAACCAGCCGTTCTACTTCGCCTCGATGAAAGACTCGGTCGAAGACAAAGGCACCACCGACTACCTGCGCCTGGTCGCGGAAAAAGTCGGCATCGAATCACGCCACATCGACATCGAAGACATCGGCCTGACCAGTGATGGCCGTTTCGTCGACCTCGAAGATCGCTGGATCCCGCACCTGTTCAAACTGCACGCCTGGGAATTCATCTTCCACGAGCCCTTCGGCGCCGCGATTGCCGAGTGCGATACCCAGTTCTTCGAGCCCGCCTGGAAAGCCATCCTCTCCAACAAAGGCATCCTGCCGCTGCTGTGGGAATTCAACAAAGGCCACCCCAACCTGCTCGCGTCCCACCTGGATACCGACCCCGGCAAAGCCGTGCCAAAGGGCTGGGTGCGCAAACCGTTCTTCTCCCGCGAGGGCGCCAACATCGAACTGCAAACCGCCGACGGCCTGATCGTAAAAGAAGACGGCCCCTACACCGACGCGCCGTTCATCCTCCAGGAATTCGCGCCGCTGCCGCGCTTTGGCGACAGCTACACGCTGATCGGGTCGTGGGTGATTGGCGATCAAGCCGCGGGGATTGGCGTGCGAGAAGACAATAGCTTGATCACCAAAGACTCAAGCCGGTTCTTGCCGCACCTGATCCTCGACTGAGTAAGGGCAAACAGCGCCTCCGTGGTGAGCGGGTCTGCACCAATACTCAAGGCAGCGAAGATCAAATGTGGGAGCGGGCTTGCCCGCGAAGACGGTGTATCAGTCACCGAATATATCGACTGATTCACCGCCATCGCGGGCAAGCCCGCTCCCACAGGTTTTTGGGGAAATCCCGTCAACCTCAGCCCTGACGCGCCGTCACCGCCGCATACCCATTCATCAAATTCCGGTAGTTAGGAATCCGCTGGGACAACAAATTCCCCAACCCTTCCATGTCATTGCGCCAGTCGCCCTGCAACTCACACGCCACCGAAAACCAATTCATCAACTGCGCACCGGCTTGCGTCATCCGGCTCCACGCCGCCTGCTGCACCGTGGTATTGAACGTGCCCGACGCATCCGTCACCACAAACACCTCAAACCCCTCCGCCAGCGCCGACAACGTCGGGAACGCCACACACACATCCGTCACCACACCCGCAATGATGATCTGCTTGCGCCCAGTCGCCTTGACCGCCTTAACGAAATCCTCGTTATCCCACGCATTAATCTGACCCGGGCGAGCGATATACGGCGCCTCCGGAAACATTTCCTTCAGCTCCGGCACCAACGGGCCGTTAGGGCCTTGCTCGAAACTGGTGGTGAGGATCGTCGGCAGGTTGAAGAACTTGGCCAAATCCGCCAGGGCCAGCACGTTGTTCTTGAACTCGTTGGGGGAGAAGTCCTGCACCAGCGAGATCAGGCCGGTTTGGTGGTCGACCAGCAGAACTACGGCGTCGTCTTTGTTCAAGCGGCTGAGGGTTGGAGTGCTCATGGTTGAAATCCTTTTTTTAGTTGGGTTGGTTTGGCGTTGCGTTCAACATGGGCACAGATTAATGGGT
>NZ_CAWNZA010000009.1:0-95181 GCF_963878885.1 Pseudomonas sp. R9.37
TATCGCTATGACGATGTTGGGCGACAGGTTGCGCGTGAGGATGAGCATGGGGCGCTGACCCAGTATCAGTGGGACAGCGTCGGCCGGTTGATTCTTGTCGTACTTCCTGGCGGCGCAACGCGGGAATACAGCTACAACCCGTACGGAAAAATCACCTCCGAACGTGACGAATTGGGTCACGTCACCCGTTACGAATACGCCGACGGTTTGCACCTGATCAGTCGCCGTCTCAATGCAGATGGCACCCAGGTTAAATACCGCTACGACAACGTGCGGTTATTGCTGACCGAGATCGAAAACGAAGTCGGCGAGACCTACCGGCTTGATTACCACCCCAACGGCCTGATCCAGCAGGAAATCGGTTTTGACGGCCAGCGTACGGCCTACGTGTATGACCTCAACGGCAACCTGCTGGAAAAAACCGAACACGGCGACGATGGCAGTCAGCTAGTCACTCGCTACGAGCGAGACCCTTCCGGGCGGCTCGTACGAAAAACCCTTCCAGACGGTGGAGTGGTTGAATACGCCTACGACCGCCAAGGCAACCTCCTCAGCGTCGACGACGGCCACTGGGCGTTAGCCTACGAATACGACAGCCAAAACCGCCTCACCGCCGACCACCAAGGCTGGGGCACCTTACGCTACGGCTACGACGCCTGCGGCCAACTGAAAAACCTGCGCCTGCCGGACAACAACCGCCTCACCTTCAACCACGACAAAGGCGGCCACCTCGCCACCGTCGAACTGAATGGCAAAACCCTAACATCCCACCTGTTCAACACCGGCCGCGAACGCCAGCGCCAGCAAGGCGAACTCCTCAGCCACTACCACTACGACGACCAAAACCGCCTGCACGCCCACGCGGTGACCCAGGAAGAACACAAGCACTACCGCCGCCACTACGACTACGACAAAACCGGCAACCTCACCCGCCTGCTCGACACCCGCAAAGGCGAACACCACTACCACTACGACCCCCTCGCCCGGCTCACCCGCGCGGATCACTCGCAAGACCAGCAAGAGCGTTTCGGCCACGACCCGGCTGGCAACCTGCTGATGCAGGACCGCCCCGGCCCGGACATCGTGGCGGGGAATCGGTTGGTGATTCAGGGCGATCATCATTATGACTATGACGCGTTTGGCAACCTGATCCGCCAAAGACGCGGTAAAGGGCACCAACTCGTCACCGAGTATCGCTACGACTGTCAGCATCGGTTGATCGGCATCACCCAACCGAACGGGCAAACCGCTAGTTATCGCTATGACCCATTCGGTCGGCGGATCAGCAAAACCGTTGATGGGATAACCACAGAGTTCTTCTGGCAAGGCGACAAGCTGATTGCGGAGCATCACGCGGATCGGCATCGCAGTTACATCTATGAACCGGACAGCTTTCGGCCGCTCGCCCTGCTGGAAGGTTTTGGCCCGAAAGACACAAAGCCCTTCCACTATCAACTCGACCACCTAGGCACACCGCAAGAACTCACAGCGCCCGACGGCGAAATCGTCTGGTCCGCGCACTACCGCGCCTACGGCCAGATCAGCCGCCTCGACATCAACAAAATCGACAACCCACTGCGCTTCCAAGGCCAATACTTCGACCCGGAAAGCGGGCTGCACTACAACCGCCATCGCTACTACAATCCAGATATTGGTCGCTACCTGACACCCGACCCGGTGAAGCTGGCGGGTGGGGTCAATGCGTACCAGTACGTGCCTAATCCTACGGGGTGGGTTGATCCGTTAGGATTGTCTTGCATCGCTGGTGGCTGCCCTGGACAGTTAGAAAAAAAGTCACCGAAAAATCCAGAGCAAAGACCTCCGGGAACGAGCGATTCTGCGCAGTCATCTACGTATGAGCAGGCGTCAAATAAAGCCTTGAACTGGCTGCTCGAAAATGATTTTCGCGCAGAAAAACCAACCCTAGGAAAATTCGGCCCACGCAAAGGAGAACCAATCGGGATGCAAACGGCTGACGGTAAAACTGGCTACCGCGTTGAATACGACGACAGAAGCGGTGCTCACATAAACGTTTGGTCTGGAAAGCAAAAAGGACCTCATTATCTTTTTAATGGAAGTCCCAAAATGGTACTTCAACTGACAAAAAGGTTCGTAAAAAAATGAACTACCTAGACGAAGAGGTAATTGGAGACCTTGAGGGTCTAAAAATAACATTTAGCATTTTGCCCGAGCTAGAGCACGAAAAACTTGTTGACAGCATTAATGGGAATATCCCTTTTTCCGGAAGCCAAATTGCGTGGTCAAAACTACAGAACAGCATAAATTTTGACTCAAGCACCTCGATCAACCCACTACTATTACTGACCCAAGAAATCAACAAGACAAATACGGAGAAAATGTATTTCGTAGGTGATTCCTGTTCGGTAGCTTACTCAGTAGGGCGTGAAAGTCTGGGCGAGGTGCTCAAGGTTTTCTCCGAATTGCCTCAGCATACTTATATAGTGCCAGAGCCCATGACCTGGATCGCATGCCTATCGTTCGAAGGCTATATTGACTTCGCAAAACTTCTCGCAAAGTGAAATCAGCCAATCAACATTCGACTATGAGCAGTTGACATGAGGATAAGAATAGCTGACGTATTCGAAGGAAAAAATACTTTAATTATGAGATTCCACTCACCCGTCGGAAGTGGCACCGCCCTATGGAACGACGCTGTGCCAAAATCCGGTGACATCGTTGATGTTGAGTTCGATTTGGATGAGGTTTTTTCTTGGGGAAAAAATATGACGCCCTCCTCTGAGAAAACGCCAAAAATCATTGCGATAGGCGACATCACTTATATAACCGCTGAGCTATTCCATAGCGAAAATGAAGAATGCACCGCATTAAGACTCGGCGATTCAACAATCCTCATCGAGCTTGATGGGCCTATACCTCAGGCACCTGGATTCGTTGAGATTAGAGCAGCTAGAATTCAGCTCTACCCAACAAACGTTTAACCCCACGCCACCACCAACAACCCCACCCCCAACACCAAACACAACGGCGAATAAAAATACGTATCCAACTTGGCAAACCTCGACCCACCCACCTTTTTGAAAAACCCCACCAACTCCGAATCGCCAATCGCCCTGGCAAACATCACCACGGCAATCGCGCTGATCCCCCACTGCAGCGCGCCATGGGACACCGGCGAGAAATACAGCCCGGCCCGCAGGCAGACGAGCAATGCAATCGCCACCAAGCCCATCGCGACGAGGAAGGTGCCGAGTGCCGAGGGTTTGAACGCTGGTCGCGGCCCGTGGGCGAATTCGCCGGGCAGTTGGGGGATGGCGGCGAGGCTGCCGAGTTTGCCGCCGGCGGCCCAGTACAAATGCACCATGCTGATGCAGGTAAAAACCCCGACGATCCATCGCGCGATGACAAAGCTCATGGCGGGCGCTCCCTGAAAATGTGCGAATGATGATAGTCGCCCTGAGATTTTTTGTAGGCATTTCGTCGGCGGCTGATGGTAAAGTGCCGCCCCATGAAAATCGCCCGTGCCGACCGCTCGCTCATTGCCTGGATGCTTTACTGCTGCGTCCTGTTCAATGTGTTCGCGTGCAGTATTGGGCATGGGCAGATGCTGGGGATGCAGCTTAACGGCATCGGCGGCCAGTTCTGCACGGTGGACCCGCGTACCCAGGCACCCGCGCAAACCAACTCCACGGATGAGAATCTGCCGACGTTGTCCAAGGCGTTCGGTTGCCCGTTGTGTTCGACCGGCGGTATGGGCCCGGCACTGAGTTCCAGCCTGAATGTGGCGGTGTTGCCACAGCCCCATGCGCCACCACCGGCGGTGGTGCTTGCCGCTGACATCCCTGCCCGTTTCACCTGGCCTGCGGCCAACCCGCGCGCGCCTCCCGCTCTCGCCTGATCCCTTCGCTTTCTGATTTGCACTGGCCACCGTTCCCCTCGGGGAGTACGTACGGCTGTGCGTTGTTTTCAAGCCAAGTTTTTCAGGATTCAACCATGAAATATTTACCCCTGTTGGCGGGCCTGTTCGGCTGCCTGCCTGTCTGTGGCTGGGCGCTTGAGTTGGCCCCCACCACTATTGATGGTGAGCAAGCCGCCGAGCCCGGCCTGGCGCTCGACCAATCCAGCGGCATGGCGTCGCGGCTGGGCTTGAGCGTGCGGGAAACCCCGGCGTCAGTGGCCATCGCCACGCGCAACGATATTGAGCGCCATGGCGCCAAGACCTTCCGCGATGCGGCCAACACCTTGCCCGGCGTTAACGCCAGTGCGCCGCCGGGGTTTGGCGGGTTTGTGTCTTACCGTGGGTTTACCAGCAGCCAAATCACTCAGATGTTCAATGGCATCAACGTCGCCACCGGCTTGGCTCGGCCGGTGGATGCGTGGATCTATGACCGCGTCGAACTGGTCGGCGGCCCCTCCTCCTTGATCAACGGTGCCGGCTCCGTGGGCGGCTCGCTGAACTACGTGACCAAGCTGGCAACCCGCGAGGAACAGGCGGCCGAAGGCCAACTCACCTACGGCAGCTACGACACCGCCGGCATGGCCTTTGGCCTCAACCACGCACTGACCGAACCGGGCGCCGAGGTGCAGCATTACGCTCGACTGGATGTGAGCCGCAACACCAACCACAGTTACATCGACCGCGACCAGCGGGATGCCTGGAGCGTGGCGTTTTCGCTGCTCAGCGACCTGACGCCCAACCTGTCCCACACCTTGGCGCTGGAATATCAGGATGAACATGAGGACAGCCCGTACTGGGGCACGCCGGTGCTCAACCCCAAGGCGGGTGAGTTGAAAATCGACCGGCACAACCGGTTCAACAACTACAACGTTGCCGATGGTCGTTACGAGCAGCGCACGATCTGGGCGCGTTCGATCATTGATTATCGGATCAACGACAGCACCACGCTGAAGAACACGCTCTATCACTTGGACAGCCAGCGCGACTACCGCAACCTGGAGACCTACCAATACAACGCCGATAACAGCGCGGTGAACCGTTCAACGGCCTACCAGGTGCGTCATCAGGGCGAACAGAACGGCAACCAGTTCGAACTGCGCCATGACGATACGTTCTTCGGCTTGTCGACCACCTGGTCCGGCGGCTTCGAGTACAAGGTCAACAGCACCACCAACAACCCACTGAACGTGCCGGGTAACAGTAGCGTGGACCCGAACCATTACACCCCGGGGCACTTCTACGATATACCGGGCACCCGGCCGGGCTTCGTCAAGGACAAAACCAATGCGGTCACCACCAAGGCACTGTTCGCCGAAAACCGTCTGGGCCTCACCGACAAACTCTCGCTGCTGACCGGCCTGCGCTACGACGCTATCGACCTGGACGTTACCAACCACAGAACGGTGACGGCCACCAACCCACGTCACTTCAAGCGCAGCTGGGAGCCGGTGACCGGTCGCGTGGGCCTGACTTACCAGTTCATCCCATCGGCCAATGTGTATGTGCAATACAGCACCGCGGCCGAGCAGCCGTCGACCACCACCCAAGTGTTCGACGTGTCGACCGGCAAACAGTGGGAAGTAGGCAGCAAGTTCGATTACCTGGACGGTCGCGGCTCGGCCACCGTCGCGGCCTACAAGATCGAACGCAAGGATTTTGCCGTCACCGACCCGCTGGACCCGAACAACAGCATTCCAGTGGGCGCGCAGTCCTCCAAGGGCATTGAGTTGGCCAGCTCATTGCGCATCACGCCAACGCTGCTGGCCGAGGGCAATTTCGCCTGGGTGGATGCCGAATACGATGATTTCAACGAAAAAATCGCCAGCGGCGCGGTGGTCTCACGCAAGGGCAATACGCCCACCAACGTACCCAAGCGCGTGGGCAACGTGTGGCTGACTTATGACTTTACGCAAGATTGGCAGGGGGGCGTGGATGCGCGGTATGTCGCGCAGGTGTATGCGGACAATGCCAATACCCTGACGGTGCCGGCCTACACGCTGTTCGGGACGTTCCTGCGCTACCGGGTCGACTCGCACACCTCGGTCACCGGCCGGGTGCGCAACCTGACCAACGAGGTGTATGCCGAGTTTGCGCACGTGTCGCCAGCTTATTATTTGGGGTCGCCACGCACATTTGAAGTGGCCGTTCAAACCAAGTTCTAAGCCTGAAATACAATAAAAATGTGGGAGCGGGCTTGCCTGCGATAGCATCACCTCGGTCTACCTGATAAACCGAGGTGCCTGCATCGCGGGCAAGCCCGGCTCCCACACAAGCCCACATTTGGATGCTCATCCATGCAAGGCCGTCGGCTTACTTCAGACTCGCCTCAACCTTCTGCGCCACATCCTCCGTCAACCACGCCTTCCACACCTCAGGATGCTCCTTGAGAAACGCCTGGGCCACTTCGCGTGGCGCCGTATGATTCTCGCTCATGGTCGCCAAGGCCTTGTTCAGCGGCTCGATGGGAAACTGAACCTTGGTAAAAAATTCGGCAATCTGCGGGTTTGCCTGCTGGAACGGCGTCGATACACCAATGCTCAACTTGGACGCTAATGACCGAGTGGGCCTCGGGTTGGGATTATCCGCGTCGGTCAGGGTCTTCCAGGCATCGGCATCAAACGGCGGCTCTTCCAGCTGGATCAGTTTGTAACGCCCCATCAGCGGCGTCGGCGACCAGTAGTAGAACAACACCGGTTTGCCACGACGGATCGATGACGCAATCTCGGCATCCAGGGCGGCGCCCGAACCACTGCGAAAATTCACGTAGCTGTCGTCCAGGCCGTAGGCCTTGAGCTTCTGCTTGTTGACCACTTCCGAGGTCCAGCCGATAGGGCTGTTGAGGAAGCGCCCCTTGCCTGGAGATTCCGGGTCTTTGAACACATCCTTGTAACGCGCCAGGTCTGTGACGCTTTTGAGGTCTGGCGCCAGAGGCTTGAGGCCCTTGGCAGGGTCGCCCTTGACGACATACTCCGGCACCCACCAGCCTTCGGTGGCGCCCTTGACCGTGTCGCCCAGGCCTACCACTTTGCCCTCGGCCTCAGCCTTGATCCACACCGGGCTGCGGCCGGCCCATTCTTCGCCAATCACCTGGATGTCGTTTTTCGCCAGCGCGGTTTCCAGGGTGATGGTAGTGCCGGGCAAGGTATCGGTGGGCAGGTCGTAGCCCTTCTCAACGATAAAGCGCAGCACCTCGGTGATCAGGCTGCCACTTTCCCAGTTCAGGTCGGCAAAATGCACCGGAGCCTGGGCGGCCGATACCGGCAATGAAGCCACCGACAGGCTCAACGCCGTCAGGGACGCTGCCAACAGGGTTCTCAATCCTTTCATGCCTTTTGCACCTCGCATTTTCGCAGCCATGGCGGACGGCTTTGCTGCCAATGCGCGAAGCCTCTGATTAGTTAAGTCAACTCAACTGTAGTAGAGGTTCCGGAAGAGCAGAAATACACGCGAGGTTTATCGACTACTCACTGGCCTTGAAGGTCACCAGTTCACCCTTGCGCCACTTGGCGGCCTTGCCGGTCACGGCCTTGAGCGTTTTGGTGAGGTTTTCCTGCAGTTGTTCGTGTGCGGCAAACACCAGCATTACGCTGTGGCCTTCCTTGAATACGATGCCCTGGCCTTCGGCTGAAGAAACAAAGGCGTAATCGCCCAGGCCATACACCGTCAATTTGATATCACGGAACTTCAATTCGAATTTGCCGCCTTCACGGCTCGGCAGCACCGCCGCGCGAAAATGGTCGCCGACCTTGAGCTCCAGGCGCGGTTTGTCATCCACCACCATCGCCGCTTCGGTGTCGATTTCGGCAATGTAGATGCCTTCCGGCGTCTGTTCGGTGATGTAAACAAAACGGGATTGAAACTGCTTGACCAACTTTGCGCGCAAATCACCCAGCACGAATAACGCGTGCATATCCAGATTACTGACTGCCAAGGAAACGCCCCCACATCAAAAAAGCACGGACCGCCGCAGCGGACAGCACAAAAAAACGGCCGTAACGGCTCGATCACACATTCATTAAAAAACTGAAGAGAACCCGCTGCTGCGCTGTAAGACTGTACACAGATACGTGATGGACCTTGTGCAAGTCATCAGGCGCCACAGGAAATCACAGGTTCAAGGACCTGAGAATACAGGCCGGTCAGCTTCAGAGAATAACCCAATTAAAAACGCAGTTTCCGACAGCATACACATCACAAAATACCTGGCCATGGAACCAGGCCAACGCTGTGGACAATACTAAAACAGCAACGCGGGTCAAAACCACCTGAAAACGCTGCGGGCAAGTCAAACAAGATCGACCGACAGGAGCCGGCCATGCACACACGTCAACTCAATGCTACGTCTTCCCGCACTCGTTCATCATGTCCAGACGAGCGTCAATACTACTGCCTGGACAGCCCCGACGGGTACTCCAATTCCGTTCTTTACCAAGTTGTACCGGCGGGCCGCGATTTCTTTCATATTCTGGAAGTGACCAGCGGCAGGATCAGAGGCTTTCGCAGCAACCACATCCGGGCCTGCGAATTGGCTAAAAAGCTCGAAGCCAACCCGCTGACCTTTCACCCGGGAATCGTTTCGTCATCTGGATGAGTTTACTGCGCCGCCGCCCCTCAACAACTGCCATACTGGCCCGTCCATTGAAGTTTGCCCCTATCGGGTCAGGTTTTATCAGTGCAGTTACCTTGAAGGGAAGGCTATACGTGACGGAATTTGATATTGGCGAATTTTTCATCCATGGCGATGCGAGGGAAGTTGACGGTGAGTTTCAAGCGGTGATCATCATGCGGGCCAAACCACCGCTGACCACGGTCACAACACACCAGGTAGAAAAAGATCGTTGGTTCAAAACTGTCGATGCCGCTGTAACGGCGGCAAAAGATGCCGCCAAGGCACTTAAAACCGCCGTGGATTCAGGTGCACTCAATTCCTGACAATCCGATAGAACTCTGCCGCCTCCTGCGCCTCACATGCACAACGACCATCACCTTGCATGGAGAACACTATGGACGCGCCAATCCCCACTCTCGAAACGCTGTTTGAACAATTGGGCCTGGATTCAACTCCGGAGGCAATCGACGCATTCATCGATGCGCACCCGTTGGCTGAAGACGTGAAGCTGATCGATGCGCCTTTCTGGACGCCGCAACAAGCGGCGTTTCTGAAAGAAGAACTGCGTGAGGACGCCGAATGGGCTATCCCCGTGGACGAACTGAACCAGCGCCTGCATCAACCCCACTAAATAGCCTCAATGCAGGCTGTCGGATTGCTCCAGGCGTAGTAACGCCTCCCAGGCAGCCCTGCACTCCTGCGCTTCTTCGCGGCTGGCGAACGCCGTGCCGCGTTGCTCGCCATTGAGCAGCACAACCCAGCAGGCTTTCTGACCCAGCGAGCGCAGGGTTTCGGGAACACCACTGCCGATCATCACGGCGACATCGACTTTGTTTTGCATGGAGCTTCTCCGCCATATTAGTTAGCTACCTAACAATGTTGGCCATGCTACGGTTTTCTTCCCGTTGGAAAAAGCTATCCCTGGAATATCTCCCTTGCATAAACAGCAACAATCGCTAGCGCGCCGGCTTCGCCACCTCCGGTTTATAGCCCAAACGCAAGCCGCCCCAATGCCGCCCGTTGACCATGATCGGCACCGACAAGTCGTGCATCAATTCGCCGGTATCGCGGGTATAGGTCTGCAGTAGCACGGCCTGTTGATGGCTGCCACAGCGGATACCGGTACGGTCTTCGAACTTGCGTTTGGTGCGGTTCTGCACCGCATCGACGTGCGCGTCGCCGGTGAGCGCCTGGGAAAAAGCCTTGTTGTGTGTCGGTACATAACCCTGAGGCGTGCAGGCAATGGCGAATACCAACCCCTCATGGCGCGGCAGCAGCGCTTCCTGGATCGCCGGCAAAACCTCATCGGTGTAACGGTCAAAACGCGTGTGGTATTTGCTCGGGCTGGTATTCGGGATGGGCGTGTAACTGCGGTCAAACAAGTCCTGCAGGCTGATGCGGTTTTGCAATACATCGGCTTCGAACTGCTCGGCGATGCGGTGTGCGCCCTCGCGGGCTAAATCGTAGATGCGCTGGTGATAGTCATCCAGGCCGACTTCTGCCAAGCGCTCACTGATGGTTTCGGCTTGCCCTTCCATTTGCACGGCGGCGTCGGCCAGTTGGCGGGTTTGCTGGTCACTCACGGTCAGATCGCTGCGCATCTGCTCCACCGCATGGAACAGGCTGTCGAGTTGCGCGCGGTTGGTATCGGTGCCCTGCGCAATTTCATTCACCTGCCCTTCCACGTCCGCCGCCAGGCTGGCGATGCTCTCCAGTTGCTCGCCGGCGTGTTCCACCTGTTCGACGCCCGTGTGCAGGTCCGCCGACAACTGTCGAATCTGCTCCACCACTTGCGCCGTGCGTTGCTGGATATCGGCGACCATCACTCCAACCTCATCGGTCGCCGTGGCAGTACGCCCGGCCAGGCCGCGCACTTCATCGGCAACCACGGCAAATCCGCGCCCATGCTCACCGGCTCGCGCCGCTTCAATGGCCGCGTTCAAGGCGAGCAGGTTGGTCTGGCTGGCGATCGATTGGATCACCAGCGTGACGCGCTGGATTTCTTCACTGCGCAGGCTCAAGGCTTCAATCAACTGGCGACTGGCGTCGGCACGCTGGCTGAGCTGGCGCATGCGCGTGATTGACTCGGCCAGCACTTCACGGCCCTGCGTACTGTGCTGATGCGCCTGGCTGGCCGCACCCAAGGCTTGACGGCTGAGTTGGGAGGTGACCTGCTCAGTGCCGATCATGACTTCCGCGCTGCTGACGATTTGCCTGGCTGCGCTCAACTGCGATTGCAAACGGGCCGCCAATTGCTTGACCGAATAGGCCACGCCGGCAGCAGACAGCGCGTTATGGCTGGTGGTGTAGGAAAGATCGCGAGTCAGTTCGCCCATCGTATCGGCGACTGGGGCAGGCGCCACGCGGTGCGTTCGACTTTTAAGGGTGGGCAGCCATATCACCAGCAAGGCCAGCGGCAGGCACAGGTACAGCGGCAAGCCAGCCAACGCCAGGCCCAGCAGAACCAGCACCAGGGCGGTGCTCTGCAAAAGCGGCGTCAGCCAGCCGGGCAGCGCGCGCACCCGCGTGTGCACGGGCACTGCCGCGCCCATCAGAGATCCGTCTCCAGCCATCGTCGTTACCCCACTGCTTGTCGTTATTGTTTCTGCATTAAACGCCACTATCGGGCCATTATCCATGGGCCGTTAGTGGGAAGCTTGCAGCAGATCAATAGACAGGGGCGTAACCGGTATTGCTCTTGAGCGCCGCATCAGCAGCGCCCAACTTCAGAACATCAGGCTTGACGCTGATGCTTGTCGATCTGCTCGTGGCGCTCTTGCGCTTCGATGCAGTACTTGGTGGTCGGGCTGATCAGCAGGCGCTTAAGGCCGATAGGCTCGCCGCTGTCGTCGCACCAGCCAAAGGAGTCTTCCTTGATGCGTTCCAGTGCACGCTCAAGCTGCGGCAGCATGCGCTGGTCGCGATCGATGGCATTGACCAGCCAGGTGCGCTCTTCTTCAACGGAAGCCGCGTCAGCCGGGTCAGCCGGGGTGTCCAGGCTTTCGATGGCGATACGGTTCTGTTCAATGCGCTCGTGGTGTTCCACTTTCATGTCTTGCAGCAGCTGCTCGAAAAAAGCGTGCTGTTCAGCATTCATGTAGTCATCCGCCGGCATGGCCAGCAACTTTTCCTTTGTCATTGATTTCTCTATAAAAAATACGTGCATTAAGGCGAATAAGGGAGCGTTCCGGCAGACCTCTGCAGGCCTCGCAAAGGCGCCGTCCATTTCAAGCGCCACCCGGCACTCAATTTACGAGGGGCGGCAGTCTAAGGCCGACTTGAGGGCTCAGCAACTGAAAAGACAGGCATTTTTTCCCAATTAACCCCCAAAGGCACCAGGACGGGCTTGGCGAATGGTCATCGGAGTGCGTTTATAGCAAGAAATTCAGTGTTGTGGAGCTATATAGAAGACAGACGGTTGAATAAGGCCACCAGGCCTATGCGCAAGGGCGATTCAACAGATTCCAGCACGCGGTGGCGGCAGTTGGATACCTCCCGGCGAAAATTCGCCCCGGTATAGATAGAGGCTCCGAAGTTTCACTGCCGAACAGGACCTCTCATGCCCGCCATCCCCTCCGCCCATCGCGCGCTCCCCGCACAAGCTGTCAGCACACAATTTGCCTCACGCCCGACGCTGGACACTGTCACCCGGCAACTGCTGACAGAGCTGATCCGGCAACGCTATCCAACCTTGGTCATTGATCTGTCCCGTACACAATTGGCGATACCCCATCCCACCGGCGGCTGGACTCTGCATCCGCTCATGGCCCGCGTGCTCGAGTTTCTCGCCACCGGCACCGCGCTGGACTTAAGTGACCGTCACGGCGAGTCCTGCTACCTGACCGACGCCCCGCCTAGCCGTCTCAAGCTTGCCGCCCCGGCGACCTCCGCCCTCGACATGAACATCATCGAGAACCTGATCAAGGAATTACCCTTGACCCTGCCGACAGCCCTGCAAAACGCCCTGGCCACTTATTGGCGCGAAGAGGCCGACAACGGCGTGTCGCGCTGGCGCTGGCTCAGCGATTGGCTGGCCGACAACCTCAGGGTCGCCGCCATCAGCCAGGCGGAGTTGGACGGCCCTGAGCGTGAAATGCTTGAACAACTGATCAACTACCCCGACCGCGACGAACGTATCCGTCGATTCGGGGCCAACGCCGTGCGCGCCTATTACCCGCGGGCGACGCTCAAGGAAGGTCAACAGACACTCCCCCTGCTTAGCCCCCACCTGTTGTTGACCCAGGCAACCCGGGTCCTGCTCTGCCAAACCACCGGTGCCTGCGAACGTTTTTCGTCCATGGACGCCAGCCTCCAGGCCTGGGCCCTACAGGTTGCGCAGCCCTACGTGGTCGAGCACATCACCACCCAACAATGGGAGCCAGACGGCAACGTTTTCGACATCCAGGCGGCACTGATGCTCAATCAGCAACTGCAAGACCTGGGTGCCCTCACCCTGCCCACCCGCCTGGAACTCGATACACTTCGCGTGCTGTGCCTGGAGATCGGCAACCCCGCCCACTCTTTTCTTGATGCGCCGGCCTCTGCCGCGAAGCTACAGACGACACTGCGCCAACAAGCCCCGGCCTGGCTGCAACATGCCTGCGCGGCTGACCAGATACGCTATGGACGCTATAGCCTGGCCTTGGCCAGCGCCAAGAAACGCAGCAACGGCCACACCTTTCTCAGCGATATTCCAGACATCTACACCTTCGCAACCAATGCCCTGTTGCAACAGCTGAAACATGATGAGATCACCTTCGACAAGGTGACGCCCGAACAGTCGAAGGCCGCACAGTTTCACCCCGATGACCTGCAATTGACATTCAGCGTGGCCGTCGGATACCCAGGAGGCTCCGGCTTCGTCGAGCCCGTACACATGAGCCTCACTGACCTGGCCATCACCAACCTGCAGGGCCAGCCCCATGGGCAACTCACCGTACGACATCGCCGCTCGCTGCCCCTGCCAACCTGGCTGACGCCCGACTACATCAAAGGCCGCGGCGGCCTGATCGAGCAGGTCGATATTGGCAAGGCCTACCCCGAACTGCTCGACACCCAATTGCTCGGCGACAGTGACCAGGCGCGGCAACGCACAGAGCGCTTCGCACAACACACCGTCGCACAGTTGCCAATGCTGGCCCTGGAATGGGCGCTGAACAATCAGCACGGCATGACCCTGCGCGGGGCTGACTACGTGGCTGCACTGATGGGCGAGCGCATTGAGCAGCGCCAGGTCGAAGGCCAGGCCATCGTCATTCGCCACCTCGCCTTGGTGCGCAAATCCCAAGCGACACCGGATGTTGTCACCAATATGTACATCATCGAATCCGAGAGCGCCCTCGCCGGCCCACACCTGCTGTACCGGCCCTTGTATGCCGATCCCCTCCGGGAGTTCGCCAGCCGCGAGGACTTGCTGCAGGCCATTGCCCATCCTGGTGAATTGCAGACCAGTGTGCTGACCTGGTTGTCCGACGGCGCGAGGCCGGTCTACGCCAACGGTGGATTCCAGGAACCCCATTACCCGCGATTTGGCATGGGCGATGAGTTCAGCGTCCCTGACGTACCGCAACCCGCCACCCTGGCGACTGATGGCAGCAACGACGAGCTGAGGCAATTTCTGTCCAGCGGCCAACTGATGCAGTTTTTGTATGGCAGTAACGCACGGGCGCTGGTCGATCAGGCTGATCGCGCCTCGGTTTCCAACCACGAGAGCCGCTGGCGCGTGCTGCTTGAAGGCGCCGGCCTGCTGTTCAACACCCTGCTGCTGCCCCTGGCCAGAGGCCCCCTTATGCTCACGGGTTGGCTGCTCAGCCTGATGAGCAGTGCCAGCCATGATATTCCAGCCCTTGGCAGCGATGATCCGGTGACCCGTGAATTGGCGCTGGTTGACCTGTTGCTGAACATCGGCATGCTGATGCACCAATGGCTACCGCCGACGACATCGCCCTCGACACCGCTGGCTGACGATGTCAGGCAACAAGCGCTTCGTTCACCGCTTACCAGGCTGGGCAACGAGCACTGGCCACCCCCACCCGCCCCTGCGGTGCACCAAGGTTCTACCGTACTGGAAAACGAAGGGCTAGCGAGGGACGCCACGGTGTTCGATTTCAGCTTTTCCAACGCCCACCTCCAACTCACGCCCAGCCAACGCGAGCGGCTGGCCGGGTTCAGGGCACCCAAGCCCGAGCCATTGCCCACGCCCCAGTTGGACGGGCCACGCAGAGGGCTGTATTCGTACCTGGGAGACTGGTACGCCTTGCTGGATACCCAGTGGTACAAACTGAGCCCTGACCGCGACGCAGGCGTGGTGATTGTCGACCCCATCGACCCCACCCGGCTGGGGCCTTTCCTGCAAACCGACGGCTTGGGCAACTGGTCGCTGGACTTGCGCCTGCGCCTGCGCGGTGGGATGCCAGCCAAACGCATTGCCGCCGAACGAAAGCGCCAGGCCGAGCGCAAAATACAGCTCAACGCGCAATACGAGCAATTTTCCAACGACCAACAAGCCCAGCAAAAAAAAGCTGACGATGCAGAAATGCTCATGACCCTGGCGGCCGCCAACCCCAAGTACTCCGACGCAGCAAAGGCCAGCACCCGCAGGGCCTTCGACAGGGCTTTATACGAACAGAGTGAGGGGTATCGCAAAATACTCGACAGTCGCAAAGAGCGTGAAGCGTTGCACATCCCCTTCCCGGCCCAGGTCAGTGCCATACTTTTGGAAAACACCATCAATAACGCGCGCAAGTCAGTCGTGATCGCCGACATGGACCGCCAAGCGCTCTATGCCATGCACCGGGAGTTCATGGGCGGGAAGATCGAACCGACACCCGCCATGCTCGCCAACGTTGCCCATCACTTACAATTTCTCAATGAGATGAGTGAAATCAATGAGCGGCAGATAAAGGCCCTGGAACTCAAGGATCACTACCTGTTGGAATTATTCAATCTGGGCCAGCCCGGCCTGGAAAGCTATAACCGCCTGACCATGAACCGCCCTGCCGAGCTTGGCGCATTGGCGATCAAATACCAGCAACTCAATACCCTTAAATACCTGAGCGTCAAAACCTGGGAGCATAGCGCCAACACCGAGTTGTATTCCGTGCTTGAGTCACTGCACCCCCAAGTGCGCACTCATGCTGAACTCAGCACCCTTAGCCTGACGCCGGATGACCGCCTGAACGTACTGGACAGTCTCTTCCGGCACTACGGCCAGGCGCTGGACGCGCTGCAAAGCATCGCCATGGTTCATGCCGACAACTTGCACATGACGTCTTTCCAACACATACAAAAACTGCTGACAGAGCTGTACCAGGATGCCATGCAGCAGTTGGCCGCCGAGATCAAGCCTGAACCCAACGCGGTCAAGCACCCTCCCAAGCATCCTCGGCCTGCTGACGGCGGCCCGCAGAAAAAGGTGATCAAGACCCGCAAGCAAGGCGTTTTGATCGGCGACCTGAAGCCTGCCGACGCAACGTTGCCAATCGATCGGGTCGAAGTGCGCTCCGTAGAGGGTGACCAACTGTTGGGCACTTACTCACAGCACGAGCACCAATGGGACGAAATCATAGAGGTACGCCCCAGCGCCCCGCTGCTGCCGCCAGGCACGCGGGCACTGAGTGTGGTCAAAGGTGAAGCGCGCAAATACCTGCAAGAGCTCATGCCGATCCTCAAGCGTGAGGCCGGCTATGCAAAGGTTTCCAAGTTTCCTGTCGAGATCCAGGAGAGTCTGCAGAAGGAGGCTCGCCGATTCACCGAGCTGGCCGACGAACTCTATCGATCCATCCAGGCCAAGCCGGAGGATTCAAGAGTACTTACCGACCAGACCCTGCTGGACGAGATGCGAGCGGCGGTCACGACCTTGACCACCAAGGGCCAGGAACTGCGCGTCCAGTACTCGCTGGAACTGCCACCGAACGACGCTAACCTGGTGTACTTGCTGGGCCGGGACCTCGTACAACTGGCCAGGCTCGGCTCACGCATTGAGATGCGAGGCGTCCGGCAGGATTTCATCCAGGAGTACGCGGTCAACGACAAACGCGGCTATCCGCTGTGGTATGCACATTTTCATTACGCCAAAGCCGACACACCGAAGCACGACTACACCGTGGCCCACCTGAAAAAAAAGAATCAACGTAAGGACAGTTATTACTCGCTCCTGGCCAACGCCCGGGGCCCACAAAGCGTGGTGGATGTGCACCATGGCACAATCGGCCGTGAACTGGCAGAGCGCCGGTTCCTGCCTTTGGCTCCGTAAACCCTGGAGCGAGCTTGCTCGCCAGGATCGTCGACGATGCACGGGGAGTCTGGCACCGCGCAGCGCTCTCGGGTTCTTCGCGAGCCAGCTCCTCCATCGGCTCAGCGCTTGAGCTTGCGCTTATTGCGGTACTGGTCGATCACCACCGCGATCACGATGATCAGCCCCTTGATGATGTCCTGGATGTACGCATCCACGCCGACAAAGGTAAACCCGCTGGCCATCACGCCCAGGATCAACGCGCCGATCACGGTGCCGGTGATGCGCCCCACCCCGCCCGCCAGGCTGGTGCCGCCGATCACCGCTGCGGCAATCGCATCCAGCTCATAGGACATGCCCATGCCGGCCTGGCCGGTCGCGGCACGTGCCGAGGCGACGACGCCAGCCAGGCCCGCGAGCAACCCGGCGATGCTGTAGACGATGATCAAATGGCGCTTGACGTTGATCCCCGACGTGCGCGCCGCCTGCATATTGCCGCCGATGGCGTAGGTGTACTTGCCGTACTTGGTGTAGCGCAGCGCGATATGGAAGATCACCGCCACCACCAGAAAGATGATCACCGGCATCGCGCCATGGCCGATCGCCGTGTACGAATCCGACAGCATGCTCACCGGCTGGCCTTCGGTGTAGTAACGCGCCAGGCCGCGGGCCGAGACCATCATGCCCAGGGTCGCGATAAATGGCGGGATCCCCGTAACGGCAATGATGCTGCCGTTGATCGCCCCTGCAAGCAGCCCGACCCCCAAGCCCATCGCCACCGGTATCCACATCGGCAAGTTCGTCAGGCTGGGAAACACCGCGCGGGAAAAATCCGAAGTTTGCGCCAGGCTGGCGGCAATCATCGCCGACAGCGCCAGCACCGAGCCTGAGGACAAGTCGATGCCCGTGGTGATGATCACCTGCGTCACGCCAATCGCCAGCAGGCCGATGATCGACACTTGCAGGATCATCAGCACCAGACGCTGGGAGTTCATCAGAAAACTCTGGTCGCGCACGATCCAACCGAACAGTTCAAACACCAACCCGATGCCGATCAGCACCAGGAAGATGCTCAGCTCGGTGGGCAAGCGCCTGCGGTGCTTGACCGGTGCCGTGGCAGGCTTGTTGTCTGTTATTGCGTTCATAGCCAATCACCTTCTTGTTCTGTGGCACAGGCCAACCGCAGGCCTGCGCTGCTGTTCGTCAGTGGACTACGGTCATACCGGAAGCCAGCTGCATGACTTTTTCCTGCGTCGCCTCCGCACGGTCCAGGGTGCCCATCAGGTCGCCCTCGTGCATCACCATCACCCGGTCGCTCATGCCCAGCACTTCAGGCAGTTCGGACGAAATCATGATCACCGCCATGCCTTCGCTGGCGAGAAAAGAGATCAAGCGATAAATCTCGGCCTTGGCGCCGACGTCGATGCCACGGGTGGGCTCATCGAGAATCAGCAGGCGCGGGTTGGTCATCAGCCAGCGCGCCAGCAAGGCCTTTTGCTGGTTACCGCCGGACAAGGTGTCGATGCACTGCTCCAGAGACGGGGTTTTCACCCGCAGCTTTTTGCACATGTCTTCACACAACGCGCGCAACGCCTTTTGCTGGATAAAACCGTTGCCCGAGTAATGCGGCAGCACCGCCATTTCCATGTTTTCCAGCACCGACAGGCACGGGAACAGGCCGCTGAGCTTGCGGTCCTCGGTCAACAGCGCAAAGCCTTTCTCGATGGCCATGTGCGGGTCGCTGATGCGCACCGGCTTGCCGTCAAGGGTGATCTGCCCGCCAGAGCTTGGGGTAATGCCGAAAATCGTCTCCGCCACGTTGGTGCGGCCCGAGCCCATCAACCCGGCGATGCCGAGGATCTCCCCGGCGTGCAGGTCGAATGACACCCCCTTGAACACGCCGTCCAGTCGCAAGTCGCGCACCGACAGCAGCAGCTCGCCGATGGGCGTCTCACGCACCGGAAACAACTGGCTCAGTTCACGGCCGACCATCATCGAGATCAGGCTGTCGCTGTTCATGCTGTCGGCGCGCTGCAGGCCAATGTAATGACCGTCGCGAAACACCGCGACTTCATCGGCGATGGCGAACACTTCATTCATTTTATGCGTGATATAGACGATGCCTTTGCCCTGGGACTTGAGGTCGGCAATGATCGAAAACAGGTGGGCCACTTCCTTTTCGGTAATGGCCGAGGTTGGTTCATCCATGATCAGGATGTCGGAGTCGTAGGACACCGCCTTGGCAATCTCGACCATCTGCCGTTCGGCGATACTCAGGTTGCCGACGTGTTCTTCAGGGTCCAGGTTGATGCGCAAACGCGCCAGCAACTCGGCGGTGCAACGGTGCATTTCGCGGTGGTTGACCATGTGCAGGCTGTTGAGCTGCTCGCGGCCGATCCAGATGTTTTCGGCGATGCTCATGTGCGGCATCAGGTTGAGTTCCTGGTGGATCATCGCGATCCCGGCCTTTTGCGCCGCCAGCGGCGTTTCAAACACGATCGGCTTGCCGCGCAGACGTATTTCACCGGCGTCGGGCTGGTAGATGCCGGCGATAATCTTCATCAGCGTCGACTTGCCTGCACCGTTCTCGCCCATCAGCGCCAGCACCGAGCCAGGGCGAACGCGCAGTTGCACATCGGCCAGGGCCACGACGCCGGGAAAGCCTTTGCTGATGTTGAGGATTTCCAGCAGGTAGGGTTCTTCCGGCGCCAGGGGCTGGATACCGGGAGGCTGCGAGACAACCGCTTGAGCAAGCATATCGGGTACTCCATCAGCAGGACGACCGTGGCCGCCCTGCTCGCTTATTGTTGTTATGAAGGACTACTTGAAGTCTTTGACGTTGTCCGGCGTGATCAGCTTGAACGGAATAATCACGTTCTGCTCGACCGGCTCGTGCCTGGCCATCTTGCGCGCCGCTTCGACCGAGCCGACAGCCTGCCCTTTCGCGTCCTGGAACGCTGACGCGGCCATGTCGCCCTTGGTAATCGCGTTCAAGCCGTCCGGCGTGCCGTCGACCCCGGCGATCAACACGCTGCCCGGTTGGGTGCCCGCCGATTTCAGCGCCATGGAGGCGCCGATGGCCATCTCATCGTTGTTGGCCAGCACCGCATTGAACTCACGCCCCTGGGTCAGCCAGTCGTTGACCAGCGTCATGCCGCGGTCACGCAGCCAGGTGCCGGTCTGTTCCTGTTCGATGGTGATGCCGGGGTACTTGGCCAGAACCTCTTTCACGCCTTTGGTGCGGTTGGTGGTGGAGTTGTTGGCCAGGTCGCCCAACAGGATCACGATCTTGCCTTTGCCACCGAGTTTGTCGGCGATGTACTGCATTTGCAGGCGACCGGCCTCGACGTCATCGGAGGTCACGGCCACCACATCTTTAGGCAAGTCTTTCTGATCAGGCCGGCGGTTGACGAACACCAGCGGAATGCCCGCCTTGGTCGCCGCACTGATGATGTTCTTGGTCGACGCGGTATCCACCGGGTTGACGATAATCGCGTCGACTTTCTGGCTGATGAAGTTCTCGACCTGGCTCAGTTGCTTGACCACGTCGGCGCGGGCGTCTTCAAACTGCAGCTGCACGCCATCTCCCTTGGGGTAGGACTTGGCTTGCTTGTCCATGTCCTCGCGCAGGTAAGTCAGAAAGGTGTCGTCGAAGGCGGACATGCTCACGCCTACTTTGATATCGGCAGCCGAGGCAAAACCGCTGGCAAGCAGCATGGACAAGGCCAGCGCGGTGAAACGGATCGGGGTCTTCATGAACGGTCTGTCTCCAATTTCTTGTTGGTTTTGTGGACGTTGCGTTTTTCAGAGCGAGGAAGCCGGCAGCCGCACGATCGGTGCTCCCGGAATGCAGCACACCAGGGCGTCTTTGTTTTCGACGCACAGCACATTGAGGAAGGAGAAATAAAACGGCCGGGCGCGGGGCAGACCGCGTGGCGCTTGCTGGGCAGGGCGTAAAACTCGCAGTACAGCGTTGAAGATTTTCATCTGACGGTACCTGGTTGTTTTTGATCTTGTTTTTGTTGAGTCGCCTGGATCAAGCCCGAAGCGTACTTTTTGCAACCTGGAAAAGACTTTATTGGAAAATAATTTCCATATCAACCTGTTTTAGAATTTTATTCTATTTTTGTTGAAACCACCTGCTGGCGCTCGCTGCTAAGGCGTGCGGCGTCCAATATACGGGTGGTTTCCAGTGCGTCATAGGCGTTGACCGGCAGCGCTCCCTGCCCTTGCACGGCACTGTGCAACTGGCGATAGAACTGCGTCCAGCAGCCTTTCTCCGATGGCACACGCTCGCGTTCCGCACCTTGCTCAAACCAGCCCCAGCGTCGGTGCTCTTCAGCGCCCCAGTGCTCGCCTTCGGTTTTCGGCGTCTTGCCCGCCATCAGCGCTTCTTCCTGGCCATCAAGCCCGTCCACGGTGTAACACCCCCGGGTGCCGCTGACGCGAAAACGCGGGGCCTGGCTGTTCTGCAGCGCACTGCCCCACAGGTGGGAAATCACGCCGTTGGCGTGGGTCAGGGAAACGAAGAAACCGTGGTCCAGCGTCGGGTATTCCGCGCTGAAGTGTAATTGCGCGAACACCCGATCCACCGGGCCGAACAGTTGCAGTGCCTGGTCCACCAGGTGGCTGCCGAGGTCACGCAGCCAGCCGCCGCCGCTGGCATTGCCTACCGATTGCGGGTTGTAGCGCTCCACACACGATTCAAACCGGGTGATCTCGCCCAGCGCGCCGGTGTCGATCAGTTTGCGCAAGGTCAGGAAATCCGAATCCCAGCGCCGGTTCTGGTAGACGCTGAGCAACACACCCTGGCGTTCGGCAGCGGTGATCAGTGCCTGGGCCTGTTCGGCATTGCTGGCGAACGGTTTGTCGCTGACCACGGCGACGCCGTGTTCGATGGCTTCCAATACCAAGGCCGGGCGGCCTTTGAGGGTGGTGGAAATCACCAGGGCATCAACGCCGGCCTCGACGATCTGGCCGATGGAGTCGTAGGCCTTGAGGCCGGGATGGTCAGCCGCCAATTGCTGGCGCCGCTCAGGTGAGCGTGTCACCACGCCGACAAACGTTGCGCCGGGCAACGTTGCAATCAACGGTGCGTGAAAAAAACGGCCGCCGTGGCCGTAGCCAACTAGTCCGATTCGCATAGATGCGCTCCTTCATGAAGTGGAAACCCAGTTCAAATGTGGGAGCAGGCTTGCCTGCGAAAGCAGCGTGTCAGTCAATGAACCCGCCACTGAAAGACCGCTATCGCAGGCAAGCCAGCTCCCACACTGACTGCATTCCACCTGCCCGAAAATGATCCTTGATCGTTCCTGCGCAGAGCGTTGGAACGATCGGTTGCTTATTGGCACAGCTCGCGGGTCACCCGCTCCAGCATCATCCGGTTGGACTCATCCGGCCGGTCTTCCCAGGCAAACACCGAAACCGTAGCGATGCCGTCGAACTTGATCTCGCGCAAGGTGCCGAAAAACGCCTCCCAGTTGACCTCGCCCTGACCGATGTCCAGGTGCTGATGCACGGTGGCAGTAACGCCCGGCGGGTTGACGATGTAGCGCAGGTTCGACGACGCGCGGTGGTTATAGGTGTCGGCAATGATCAAGTGGCTGAGCTTGGAACCGGCGTACTTGAGCATCGAGGCGATATCGCCTTTGCCGTCGTCATAAAAGAAGGTGTGCGGCGCGGCGTAGAGGTAGTTGATCCAGTCGCGGTCGAGGCCGCGAATGATGTCCACCGATTCGTTGTTGCGCTCACAGAAGTCATACGGATGCGCCTGGATATCCAGCTTGATGCCTTCGCGCTCGAACTCCGGGATCAGCTCATCCATGGAGCGCATGAACTGGTTTTCGCACACCAGCGGGTTGTCGGACTGGCCGGTGAACTCGGTGTTGACCAGCTCGCAGTCCATTTCCACGGCGATCTGGATCGCACGCTTCCAGTTGCGCACGGCGGCGACGCGCAGGCCTTCGTCGGCCGCGGCCCAGTGGTACATCGGCAGCAGGGATGACAGGTGCACACCGGCGTCGCTCAAGGCCTTGCGAAATTCCTTGATGCGCGCACGGTCAACGCGAGCGCCTTTGTAGAACGGCAGGAAGTCTTCGCGGGGCGACAGCTCGATGTGCTGGTAGCCCAGCTCCGCGGCCTTGTCGACCATCTGGCCAAGGGGCAGATGGCGGTACATGTAGGGGTCTAAGGCGATACGCATGTTCAGAGGCTCCCACATTTAATGCATTTGAAGTGTGGATTTGGGCTTAGCCGTAAAAATGCGGGCGTGGCGGCAGGCCGACTTTCACGATCTGCTCACTGCGCTGCGCCTCAATGCACGCATCCGCCGCCACCGCTGCCGCAAACCCATCCCACGCCGACGGCCCACCCACTTGCCCGGCGCGTACGCTGTCGATGAAGGCCTGCAATTCGACGTCGTAGGCGCCGATGAACCGGTCCTTCCAATCCATCAAAATCGCATTCGACAGCTTGGCCTCGCTGCGCAGTTGCACTTGCGAAGGCTCAGGCAGTTTGGCAATACCGGTCTCGCCCACCACTTCGCACTGAATGTCATAGCCGTACTGGCAGTTCACGAACACTTCCACATCGATGCGCGTGCCCCTGGCGGTTTCCAGCAGCACGATCTGCGGGTCGCGCAAGTGGGCCAACGCCTTGCTCGATTTGCGCGGGAACACCACTTGCACTGACACGTAGTCGTCGTTGAGCAGCCAACGCAACACGTCGAGTTCATGGATCAAGGTGTCGGTGATCGCCATGTCGGTCTTGTAGTTTTCGCCCACCGTCGGGTTGCGGTGCGCGCAGTGCAGCATCAAAGGCTCGCCGATCTGGCCGCTGTCGATGACCGCCTTGAGGGCGCGATAACCTTCGTCGTACGGGCGCATGAAGCCTACCTGTACCAGGCGCTTGCCGAAGGCGACTTCGGCATCGACGATCTTGCGGCAGCCTTCGGCCGTCACCGCCAGAGGTTTTTCGCAGAATACCGGCTTGCCGGCGGCGATGGCAGCAAGCACGAATTCTTCGTGGCTCGGCCCCCAGGAAGTCACGAGAATTGCCTCGACCTGCGGCGAGTTGATCAACGCATGGCCGTCCGCGTACACCTCGGCGGTCAGCTTCAAATCAGCGACGACCTTGGCGGCTTGCTCAAGGTTGATGTCGGTCACCGCCACCACCTGGCTATTGAGCAAGGTCTGGCTGCACCGACGGATATGGTCCCGGCCAATGGCGCCTGTACCGATAACGCCCAACTTCAAAGACATACAAACACTCCTCTTGTTATTAGTACTGCCGGGCCTTGGCCAGGCGTTCATTGAGTTGTTTGGCCACCGCGTCAGTGCGCGCGCTGGTCGAGACCTGCGCCACACCGACCCGCCACCACGACAGGTATTTGTGGATCATGGTCTTGGGCAGAACCTTGATATCGATCAGCGTCGACACCGTTTGCGTACGCGCATCGGCCAACGCCGCCTGCAACTGCTCCACCGTGCCGACCTTGTAGGTCTTGCAGCCGTAGGCCGCCGCACTCATGGCGAAATCCACCGGCACAAAACCGCCGTCGAGCTTGCCCGTCTGCGGGTTACGAAAGCGGAACTCGGTGCCGAAGCTGTCCATGCCGTGTTCCATCTGCAGGTTGTTGATGCAGCCGAAGGTCATGTTGTCGAGCAGCACCACGTTGATCTTGCGCCGCTCCTGAATCGAGGTGGCCAGCTCCGAGTGCAGCATCATGTAGGAGCCGTCACCCACCAGCGCATAGACCTCGCGCGCCGGCTCGGCCAGCTTCACGCCCAGGGCCGCGTTGACCTCGTAGCCCATGCACGAATAGCCATACTCGACGTGGTAGGTGTTCACGCCCTTGCTGCGCCAGCTGCGCTGCAAGTCGCCGGGCAAGCTGCCGGCGGCGGCGACGATAATGGCGTCGTCGGCCAGGGTTTCGTTGAGCACCCCGAGCACGCGGCTTTGGGTCAGGCAGGAACCGGTCAGCTCGATAAACTCACGCAGCACGGCCGGGTCCATGTGGTCGTTGATTTCCGGGACGAAATTGTCCGTCTGGTAGTCGGCCTGGTAGATGCGGTCCACCTCGGCGTCCAGCTGCGCCTTGGCGTCGCGCGGCTGATCCGCCCAGTCGGAACGGTAGTCACCCAAGGCATCCGCCAGTGCTTCGAGGCCCACCTTGGCGTCCGCCAGCAGTTGCACGCCGTCCAGTTTCAGGGCATCGCACGGACTGATATTGAGGTTGAGAAACGTCACTTCGGGGTGCTTGAACAGTGACTTCGACGAGGTGGTGAAGTCGGTGTAGCGCGTGCCGATACCGATGATCAGGTCCGCTTCCGGGGCCAGCAGGTTTGCCGCCAGGCAGCCGGTTTCGCCGAGACCGCCCAGGTTCAGCGGATGGCTGGACACCACCGCGCTCTTGCCTGCCTGGGTTTCGGCGAAGGGGATGTCGAAGCGTTCGGCAAACGCTTGCAGCGCGGCATTCGCGCCGGCGTATTTGACCCCGCCGCCGCAGACGATCAGCGGTTTGCGCTTGCCTCGAAAGGCAGCCAACGCATCGCCGATCATCGCTTCAGTCGGCGGACGGCGTTCGATACGGTGCACACGTTTTTGCAGGAAGTAGTCGGGATAATCCCAGGCTTCAGCCTGTACATCCTGCGGCAGGGCCAACGTGACGGCGCCGGTTTCCGCGGGGTCAGTGAGCACGCGCATCGCATGGATCGCAGCGGTCATCAGTTGCTCGGGGCGGTTGATGCGGTCCCAGTATTTACTCACCGAGCGGAAGGCATCGTTGGTGCTGATGCTTAAATCGTGAAACTGCTCGATCTGCTGCAGCACCGGGTCAGGCTGGCGGCTGGCATAGACATCGCCGGGCAACAGCAGCAACGGAATACGGTTGGCCGTGGCGGTTGCGGCGGCGGTAATCATATTTGCCGCGCCCGGCCCCACCGACGAGGTGCACGCGTAAATCTTGCGGCGCAGGTGCTGCTTGGCAAACCCGATGGCGGCGTGGGCCATGCCTTGCTCATTGCGGCCCTGATGCACCACCAGATCGCCGCTGTCCTGCTCCAGCGCCTGGCCCAGCCCCAGCACGTTGCCGTGGCCGAAAATGGTAAAAACCCCGGCGACAAACTTGCTCTGCACGCCATCGACTTCGATGTACTGGTTATCCAGAAACTTCACCAGGGCCTGGGCCATGGTCAATCTTGTTGTGGTCATGTTCGCACCTTGTATGAATGCAAATCTGTCGATCAACAGTGAACCAATGTGGGAGCGGGCTTGCTCGCGAATGCGGTGGGTCAGTAAATAAATCGGGTGACTGACACACCGCATTCGCGAGCAAGCCCGCTCCCACAGTTTGGCCGGCGTCAGGTCCGGGGGTTTTGTAGATGGGCGATGCTCGCCCCCAATGCCTGCTGGATATCTGCCAGCGCATGCACGCTTTCGGCAAACGGCTCGAACGACAGATAACCGCCGTAGCCGGTGCTGAGCAAGGTGTCGATCTGCGCGGCATTGCCGAGGATATCGTCCTCGCCCACCAGCACGCGGTGGCCGTCGCGGATGGTATTGAGCGGTGCGTCGCGATCCTCGACGCCGGAGATATGCACCAGGCCGGTCAGCTGCGGGAAGAATTCCTGTTCGCCAGCCAAGTGATGGTGAAAGGTGTCATGCACCAGCCGGAACACATCCAGGCCGCCAATCGCCTGGATCGCATCCACGGCCACACGCTTGCGGCGCAGCGCGCATTCTTCAAAACCCAGTGGCTCGATGAAACCGAGAATCCCGTACTCGCGCAGGATCGGCGCCAACTCGCTCAACGCCGTGCGCAAACCGGCCGCGCGCTGGGCTGCATTGCGGGTATCGCCGCGCTCGTTCAGCGGGCACATCACCAGGCCTTGCGCGCCGCATTCACGCGCATAGGTGGCGAGTTTGAGCGCCTGGGCACGGCGCTCGTCATTCCACACGTCAAACGGGTACAGCGCGTTGATCGACAGCACCGTGATGCCGTGCACCGCGCACAGCTCACGCACGCGGCTGGCCGGGGTGCCGTATTCGATTTCATGACCTTTGAGGTCGTTGCGAATCTCGATGGCATCGCACTTGAGGGCCGCCGCCAACTGGATGAAATCCGGCAGGGAAAGGTCGGGCGCGACCATGCGGTTAAGGGCAAAACGTAGCGGCGACTTCATTGTTGTTGTTCTCCGTTCAAACCAGTCAGAGGTCCAGCAGCCAGCTGTGCTGCGGGTCGTTATGGAAATGCCAGGCGCGCTTGGGGCCGGCCATCACGTTCAAGTAATACGACTCGTAGCCATACGGCACACTGACCGGGTGATACCCCTTGGGCACCACCACCAGGTCGCTGTTTTCCACGGCCATGGCCTGGTCGATGCTGCGATCGTCGGTGTACACGCGCTGGAACACGAAGCCCTGGGGCGGGTTGATCTGGTGGTAGTAGGTCTCTTCGAGAAAACTTTGGTGCGGCAGGTCATCGGTGTCGTGCTTGTGCGGCGGGTAGCTGGACGAGTGCCCGGACGGCGTGCGCACTTCCACCACCAGCAGCGAATGGGCCGGCTCGCTGTCGGGCAGGATGTCGCACACATACCGGGTGTTGGCGCCCTTGCCGCGCACGCTGCGCTTGCACTGTTCAGGACGAATCAGGCGCGGTTCAAAACCTATGGCACCGGGTGCAGCGCACACGGCAATTTGCACATCGCTCAACGCGGTCACCTGCGCATCGGTGCCGGGCGGCAGGTAGGCGGCGAAGGGTGATTTGTCTTCAAAGACCGAGTGGCGATCACCGAGGTTCTGCCAGTTGAAACCTTCGCCCTCGATATTCACCCGGCCGCTGAGCAGAACCAGGCATAGCTCTTTATCGCCGGCGGTGACCGGCAGGGTTTCACCCAGGCTCAGGCGGTAGGCGGCAAAGCCTACGTACTCCAGGCGCCCTTCATCCAGGGCAACCATGGTTTGCCCGCGTTTGCTGCTTTTGACCAACAAGCTCATCACTTAAGTCCTCTCGCTGAGAAGCGTGCGCAACGTGTCGTAGCCCTTTTTCGCGTAGATATAGCTGGGCGCCACGGCCGGGTCCTGCTCGGCTTCCACCACCAGCCAGCCCTCGTACTTGGCCGCCAACAGCACGTCGAGCAACTCGGCAAAGTCGATATCGCCGTCGCCGGGCACGGTGAAGGTGCCGTTGACGATGCAGTCTGGAAAGCTCCACATCTGGTTGCGCGCCAGTTGCACCACCGGTTTGCGCACGTCCTTGAAATGCACGTGGCAGACGCGCTCGATGTGTTTGCGCAGCACCTCGACGGGCTCGCCGCCGCCCATGTAGCAGTGACCCGAATCGAACAGCAGGCCGACTTCCGGGCCGGTGCGGCGCATCAACTGGTCAATGTCTTCGGGGGATTCGACGTAGGCGCCCATGTGGTGGTGGTAGGCCAGGCGCACGCCCTGGGACAGGGTGAAACGCGCCAGCTCGGTGAGTTTGTCAGCGTAGGCCTGCCAGGCGTGTTCGCTGTGAAAACGCGGACGTTCGATCAGGCGCACCCTGGCGCCCTGAATCGAATCGGCGACTTCGCCGTAGACCAGCACCTTGGCGCCGTTGAGTTTGAGCAGCTCGACGTGGCCGGCGATGGCCTCGATTTCTTCCGCCACCGAACGCCGTGCCAGGCGGCTGGAATACCAGCCGGACACCAGCGCCAGGTCATAGGGGCGCAGCACGTCGCCGACGCCTTGGGCGTCCTTGGGGAATTTGCCGTTGAGTTCAAAACCTTCGTAGCCGATCTCCTTGCCTTCGCTCAGCGCAGTGCTCAAGGGCGTTTCACCGCCCAGGGCCGGCAGGTCGTCGTTGCTCCAGGAGATCGGGTTGATGCCAATTCGGATTGCGGGCATGGCTGCACCTTTTGTTTTTATCTGACTTAAGCCTGGTGAGGTTTGCTTTGTGTGGGAGCTGGCTTGCCTGCGATGGCATCAGCCCGGTCTATCTGATGGACCGAGTTGTCTGCATCGCAGGCAAGCCAGCTCCCACATTTGAACAGGTTTAACTTCTAGCACTGCGCCAGGCATTGATGAGCTGTTCGAACGTGCCCTGCACCTGTTGGATCAGCGTTTCATCATCAATCTCCCCCGCCATCCATGCGCGGCTGGGTTCCTGGAAGATCGTGCGGCCCACCGCGAACCCACGGCAGGTGCTGCTTTGGCTTGCTTGCTGGAAGCCGTCGGCGAGGCATTCGGCCGAAGCGTTCAGGCCCAGCAGCACCACGCCACGGCAGTACGGGTCGCGCTCCTGGATCAGTTCGTCGAGTTTTTTCCAGTCTTCGGCCGACTGCGCCTCGATCTTCCACCACGCCGGGTAGATGCCCAGGTTGTACAGGCGCTTGAGGCTGCGATAGAGCACGTCGGGATAGGTGGACGGGTGATCCTTGGGCGGGATGACTTCCAGCAGCAGCTCATGGCCGCTGACCAGCGAAGCCTCGTACACCGCCTTGAGCTGCGCTTCCTGTTCCAGGCGCAGCATCGGCTCATCGTCGGGGTGGTATTGCACCAGGCACTTGATGATTTGCTCCTGGGGCCAGGCAATCAGGTTGCTGCCCACCGAGCGCCCGTGTTCAAACGCCAGCGGCCGCGAGTTCTGCACTTCCACCGGGCGCGCGATCCACCAGCCGCGACCGCTGGCGGCGTTGAGTGCGTCCTGGCCGAAACGCTGGTCGGCCAACAGGCCCACATCGGCGTCGACGCCCTGCTCGCGCAGTTTGGCTTCGACGCGTTCGATGGCCTGGATAAACAGCTGCTTGATGTCGCTGATGCGGGTTGGGGCCTGGCCGCCTTTTTGCGCCAGGTCCACCAGTTGCCAGCGATGGTCGAAGGCAAACACGAACAGCTGCTTCCAGGCTTTGCGCGGCACCGTGACGCGGTGCAGACGCTGCAAGGTGACGTCTTGATCTGGCCGGGTGATGGGCACCGGGCTGTTGAACAGGTAATCCAGCTCGGCAGGCGTGGGCATGGCCGGCGCGCAGGCGTGGCGGGACACCACCAGGCCGCCACAGGCGTTGGCCAACTGGCTGCAACGCTCGTCGCTGGCATCGTTGATCCAGCCGCTGAGAAAGCCCGACATGAACGCATCACCGGCGCCCAGCACATTGAGCACCTCAACGCGCACGCCGGGGTAGATGGCGCCGTCTTCCAGCCGCGCGGGGATCGCGCCGTGGATCACCGTGCAGCCCTGCGGGCCGAGCTTGACCACCAGGGTGGCCGGGGTCAATTCACGCACAGTGCGCAGCGCGGTGAGCAAATCTTCACTGCCGCCAGCGATCAGAAACTCCTCTTCGGTGCCGACGATCAGGTCAAAGCGCGGCAAAATTTTCTGTACGTGCTGGCTGACGTTCTGGTCGGCGACAAACCGGGTCTCGCCGTCGGCCTTGCCCGCCAGGCCCCACAGCACTGGACGGTAGTCGATATCGAGCACGCGCTTGACGTTGTGCTTGGCCGCGTAGTCCAGGGCCTGGATGCTGGCCTTGTACACGCCATCGGTGGAGAAATGCGTGCCAGTGATCAACAAGGCTTTGCTGGAGGCAATAAAGGCCTCGCTGATGTCTTCGGCGCGCAAGGCCATGTCGGCGCAGTTTTCGCGGTAGAACACCAGCGGGAAGGTTTCGCGGTCCTTGAGGCCCAGCAGCACCAGCGCGGTGAGGCGTTCCGGGTCGACCTTGATACCGCTGACATCGCAGCCTTCGCGGGCCAGGGATTTCACCAGGAAGCGGCCCATGTGGTCGTCGCCGACCCGGCTCAACATCGCCGATTTAAGCCCCAGCCGCGCGGTGCCAAAGGCGATATTGGCGGAGGACCCGCCGAGGTACTTGGCGAAGCTGGACACGTCCTCAAGTCGCGCACCCACCTGCTGTGCGTAAAGGTCGACGCCCAGGCGTCCGAGGCAAATCAGATCCAATTGACGCCCACTGGCAAAACGAGTCTGGCCCATGCTGGCTCCTGTTATTTTTATCAGCCTGCGTGGTGCCGCCGTGGTGGCGGCACACGCTCTTGGTGAAAGCAGACTAGAACGTCCGGCGGCCGCAATCAATATTTATTCCATAATTATTTTTAGTGGAATATTTTTTCCAATAAGCCAGCATAATGGCCTGCCAGCCCTCCTGCATCGTTTCAGCAGGCCACGGCTGCCGTGATGCCGGGGTATTTTTTTGCGCCTACCCTGTAGACTTGCGCCCACCCATCAGCGCATCAGAAGAACACGCCAGAAGGATTGCCCATGTCCCGCACCGATCCCGAGACCACCCTGGAAGAGACTATTGCCAGCCCTCCGATCAATGCCGAGCGCCTGTTGCAGCTGATCACCGACGAATACGAAAGCCTGCCACGCCAGCTCAAACGCATCGCCAGCTACATGAGCCAGCAAAGCGACCGGATCATGGTCGACCGCATCAGCGACATCGCCCGCGAGTGCGAAGTGCACCCCTCGGCCATCGTACGGTTCTCCCAGCGGTTCGGTTTCAGTGGTTTCAGTGAGATGCAGGCGCTGTTTCGCGAGGCCTACACCCACAAGACCACGCCGGTGCAGAACTACCAGCAACGCATCCGCAGCATGATCGCCAACAAGTCGCAGAAGGCCAGCGGCGGCGACCTGGCGCGCGAATGCGTGAACGCCACCCTCTCCGGCATCGAACGCCTGGGGCTGGAACTCGATGATGTGGCCTTCGAGAAAGCCGTGGACCTGGTGGTCAATGCCGACAATATCTACGTGGTCGGCGTGCGTCGCTCCTTCGCGGTGGCCGATTACCTGGTCTATAACCTGCAGCACACCAACAAGCGCATTCACTTGATTTCCGGTTTGGGCGGCAGTTACCGCGAGCAGATGCGCAGCGTGCGTGCCAATGACCTGGTGATCGCCATCAGCTTTACGCCCTATGGCAAAGAAACTCAGCACTGCCTGCGTATTGCCCAGCATCATCAGGCCAAGACCTTGATCATCACCGACAGCAACCTGTCGCCCCTGGCCAAGCGGGCGAATGCGGTGCTGTTGGTGAATGAGGGGTCGTCGTTTGCGTTTCGCTCGCTGAGCGCCACCTTGTGCCTGTGCCAGGCATTGTTTATTGCGGTGGCGTATCGGTTGGAGTTGAAGGTCGATGAGATTCATGAACAGGTGGGGTTCGACGACTGATCTTCTGGCACGGCAGGTTCCCTGTGGACGCCGGCTTGTGTGGGAGCGGGCTTGCCGCGAATACGGTGTGTCAGTATCAGATAGGTTGACTGACGCACCGCTTTCGCGAGCAAGCCCGCTCCCACATAAAGCCAGTTCCTGTCGTTTGGTTAGTGTTTGGCTTTGCAACGGCGCATCAGGTGGTACGCCGCGGGGATGACGAACAGGGAGAGCAACGGCGCGGTGAGCATGCCGCCGATCATTGGCGCGGCGATGCGGCTCATGACTTCGCTGCCAGTGCCGTCGCCCAATAGCATCGGGAGCAAGCCGGCAATGATGACCGCCACGGTCATGGCTTTGGGGCGCACTCGCAGTACGGCGCCTTCGGTGATGGCTGCCAGCAGGTCACCGTCCTTGCGCTCGGCCCAGGCGTTTTTCAAGTAGAGCAGCATGATCACGCCGAACTCCGCCGACACGCCCGCCAACGCGATAAAGCCCACGCCCGTGGCCACCGACAGGTTGAAGCCCAGCCCGTACAGCAACCATACGCCGCCGGTGAGTGCGAACGGCAACGTCCCGAGAATCAACAGCGCCTCATCCGTACGACGGAAGGTCAGGTAGAGCAGCACAAAAATGATCAGCACAGTCGCCGGCACGACCAGTTTCAGACGTTGATTGGCGCGTTCAAGAAATTCGAACTGCCCCGAATAGCTGAGGCTCATGCCCGGCTGCAACTGCACTTGCCCGTTGATCGCCTCACGCAGATCCTTCACCACCGACGCCAGGTCACGGTCGCGCACGTCGATATAGACCCAGCCGGAAGGCCGCGCGTTTTCACTTTTGAGCATTGGCGGCCCGTCACTGATTTTGAGCCTGGCCACCGTACCAAGCGTGATCTGACTGCCTTGCGGCGTGTAGATCGGCAGGGTTTCCAAGGCCGTTACCGAGTCGCGCCATTCCCGCGGATACCGCAGGCTGATGGGGAAACGCGCCAGGCCTTCCACGGTCTCGCCAATGGTTTCGCCGCCAATCGCCCCTGACACGATCGACTGCACATCGGCAATGTTCAGCCCGTACTGCGCGGCGGCGCCACGGTCGATGTCCACGTCGATATAGCGCCCGCCAGTCAGCCTTTCAGCCAGCGCCGAACTCACCCCCGGCACACCTTTGGCGACCTTCTCGACAGCCTGGGTCACGGCATCGATCTGCATCAGGCTGGAACCTGCCACCTTCACGCCAATCGGGCTTTTTACCCCGGTGGCGAGCATGTCGATGCGGTTGCGAATCGGCGCAATCCAGATATTGGTCAAGCCTGGCACCTGCACCACGCGGTCCAGCTCTTTCACCAACTGTTGCGGGGTCATGCCGGCGCGCCATTGGTCCCGGGGCTTGAACTCGACAGTGGTCTCGAACATCTCCAGCGGCGCCGGGTCGGTGGCGGTTTCGGCGCGGCCGGCCTTGCCGAACACATGGGCGACTTCCGGCACGCTTTTGATCAGGCGATCGGTGCGTTGCAGCAGTTCGCCCGCCGTCTGCGTCGACAGCCCCGGCAGCGCCGAAGGCATGTAGAGCAAGTCCCCCTCATCCAGCGGCGGCAAAAACTCGCCGCCCAGCTTCGACAGCGGCCACACCACGCTGGCGACCATCAGCAGCGCCACCAGCAAGGTCGCGCGCGGCCAGCGCAGCACCGCTTCGAGGGCCGGTTGATAGAGCTTGATCAACCCGCGATTGAGCGGGTTGCGCTGCTCGTCGGGGATGCGCCCGCGAATCCAGTAGCCCATCAATACCGGGATCAACGTCACTGATAACCCGGCCGCTGCCGCCATGGCGTAGGTCTTGGTGTAGGCCAGCGGGCCGAACAGCCGCCCTTCCTGGGCTTGCAAGGTAAACACCGGGATAAACGACAGGGTGATGATCAGCAGGCAGAAAAACAGCGCCGGCCCGACTTCTACCGCCGCCTGCGTCATCACCGTCCAATGCTCCTCACCTTTGAGATCGCGTCCGGGATTGGCGTGGTGCCAGGCTTCGATTTTCTTGTGGGCGTTTTCGATCATCACCACGGCCGCATCCACCATCGCGCCGATGGCTATCGCGATACCGCCCAGGGACATGATGTTGGCGTTGATCCCTTGGAAGCGCATGACGATAAACGCGATCAACACGCCCACCGGCAACGAGATGATCGCTACCAGCGACGAGCGCAGGTGCCACAGGAATATCCCGCACACCAGCGCCACCACCAGGAATTCCTCGAGCAGTTTGTGGCTGAGGTTATCCACGGCGCGGTCGATCAGTGTGCTGCGGTCGTAGGTGGTGACGATCTCTACGCCAGGCGGCAGGCTGATTTTCAACTGCTCCAGCTTGGTTTTCACCGCAGCAATGGCCTCACGCGCATTTTTACCGCTGCGCAGGATCACCACGCCGCCGACCGCCTCGCCTTCGCCGTCGAGTTCACTGATGCCCCGACGCAGGTCCGGGCCGAGTTGAATCGTGGCCACATCGCCGAGGGTCACCGGCACATTGTTGCGGTCGAGACGCAGTGGAATGGCGCGAAAATCATTGAGCGTTTTCAGGTAACCGGACGCGCGCACCATGTATTCGGACTCACCCAGGTTCAGCACCGAACCACCGGTTTCCTGGTTGGCCTTGGCGACAGCGTCCGCCACTTGGGCTTGGGTGATGCCGCGACTGGCCATGGCCAGCGGGTCAAGCTGCACCTGGTATTGCTTGACCTGGCCGCCAATGGTCGCCACCTCTGCCACATTCGGCAGGGTCTTGAGCTCGAATTTGAGGAACCAATCCTGCAAGGCGCGCAATTGCGCCAAGTCGTGCTGGCCGGTGCGGTCAACCAGCGCGTATTGGTAGATCCAGCCAACGCCGGTGGCGTCCGGCCCCAGCGACGGCTTGGCCGACGCCGGCAGCCGTGCCTGCAATTGGCTGAGGTATTCCAACACCCGCGATCGCGCCCAATACAGGTCGGTGCCTTCGTCGAACAGCACGTACACGTAGCTGTCGCCAAAGAAAGAAAAGCCACGCACGGTCCTGGCGCCCGGCACCGAGAGCATGGTGGTGGTCATCGGGTAAGTGACCTGGTTTTCCACGATCTGCGGCGCCTGGCCCGGGTACGGCGTGCGGATGATCACCTGCACATCCGAAAGGTCCGGCAACGCGTCGACCGGCGTGTTCTGCAGCGCCCAAATGCCCCATGCGGTGATGAACAGCGTGGCGAGCAACACCAGAAACCGGTTGGCCACCGACCAGCGAATCAAAAGCGCGATCATGGCCGGGCTCCCGGTTGCATGCTCATTTCAGACGTGTCGGACGCTGGCGCTATTAACCCGCGTAAACTGGCTTCAGAGTCCAGCAGAAATTGCCCGGACGCGACCACCTGCTGACCTTCCTGCAAGCCACTGCGGATTACGGTCTGGTCCTGGTTCTCGGCCCCCACCTCGACTTCCAGCGGTCGATAATGCCCGCCCTCCTCGGCCAGCATCACCAGCACACGCTTGCCGGTGCGAATCAGGGCTTCGCTGGGCACCTGCAACACCGCTTGCCCGCTGGTTTGCGCCAGGCGCACCTGGGCGGTCATGCCAGGGCGCAAGCTGCCGTCGGGGTTGGGCAGTTCGACGCGAACCTGCACGGTGCGACTGTCCAGGGCGTTGGCCGGCAAGATCGCACTGAGGGTGCCGTTGATGGCCTCGCCCGGCAAACCGGCAAAGTGCGCCACCACGCGTTGCCCCACGGCTAACGTCGCGCCTTGCGCCTGCGGCACGGCGACCTGCAACCACACCTGCTCCAGGCCATTGACCCGCGCCAGGGTTTGCCCGGCTACCACGGTCATGCCGTCGCGCACCTCAAGGGTCTGCAGCGCGCCGCTCAAGGGCGTGTTGACGGTCATCACTGATTGCACCCGGCCACTGCGCTCCATCTGCGAGATCAGCCCGGCAGGCATGCCACTCAGGCGCAGACGCTGGCGGGCTGCCGCCAACAGGCCACTGTCAGCGCTGCGACGCAGCGCAAGGAACTCTTCCTGGGCGGCGGCCCACTCGGGCACCAGGATGTCTGCCAACGGCGCGTCGGCCTTGAGCACATCACCCGGCGCCCGCGCGTAAACACGCTCGACGAAACCACCGGCCCGGGCCTGCACCACTGCCACATCACGCTCGTTGAAGGCCAGGATGCCCGACACATCCAGCGAGGACGTCATCACGCCACGGGTGACTGTGGCCAGGCGCACGCCAATGGTCTGAGCCTGGCGCGGATCGATCTGCAGCGTTGGGGTATCCGCTGCGGCGCCCTCGGCGTAGCGCGGCACCAATTGCATGTCCATGAAAGGCGACTTGCCGGGCTTGTCGAACTTCTGCTGCGGGTACATCGGGTCGTACCAGTACAACGCGTGCTTGTCGTCGCTGACAGGCGCCAAGGTTGCGGGGTGCAACTGCGCCAATCCGTAGCCCGCACCCAGGCCGAGCAACAACACCGCGGCTGCGATTCGATTATTCATGCGTGGGCTCCCCGTAGGCGAAGTACAGCTGCGCGCCGACCAGGGCACGCTGCTCGATGGCATCGATCTGTTTGAAACGGGCTTGAACCAGTTCCCGGCGGGCGCTGACCACGCTGATCAAATCGCCTTTGCCCGCGCGATAACCGGCCAGGCTCAGGGCGACCTTCTCTTCGGCCAGCGGCACGAGGCTGTCCTGACTGCGTTGCACGGCGCGGTCCAGGCGCTGGTAAACCGCCAGGTCGTCATCCAGCCTCTGGGTATGTTCACGGGTGGCAGCTTCGCGTTCGGCATCCAGTTGATCGAGTTCGGCCAGCCTGGCGGCAATGCCCGGGTTCTGGCGGCGACCGGGGAAGATCGGCAGATCTACGCTCAATTGCAGGCTGACCATGTCGCCGTATTCACGGCCGCGGTGCTGGTAGTCCACTTCCCAACTCCAATCCGACGATTTCTGCGCCTTGGCTTCCTGCAAGCGCGCTTGGGCCTCGCGCGTGCGCGGCACGAAGGCTTGCAACTCGGGATGCTGATGCAGGTTGTGACTGTAGCCGCGGTTGTCGATGTGCCAGTTGGGCAATTGCCCGCTGGGTGCTTCGTTGGCGGCTGCGCCGATCCAGCGCTTGAGGGCGGCGCGGGCCTGGGCGCGTTGTTGGGTCAATTCGTCTTCGCGCTCGGCCAGCTCGGCGGCTTCCTGTCGGGGGATCACCGTATCGGCGGCCTGCCCGCGGCCACCGGCCAATTGCGCCCGCACACTGTCTTGCAGCAGGCGATTGTTTTCGTAGAAGTCCGCGAACAAGGCCTGCTTGCGCTCCACCGCGTAGGCGCGAATCCACGCCTGCGCCGTGGCCTGGCGCACGTTGAGGCGCTCGATTTGCCCTTCGGCCGCCGTGCGCTGCACCGTCGCATCCGCCAGCTCAACTCGGGCCTTGCGCTTGTCGCGGCTGGGCACCTGTTGCTGGAGGCCGACCATCTGATCGGTCATGTCGTCGCCATACAAGGTGCCGCGATTGGGCCCGCCGACGGGAAAATTCTGCAGGCCTACCAGCAGTTTCGGGTCGGGCAGTTCACCGGCCGGGATGGCGGCTTGCGTTGCCGCTTGCAGCCTGGCCGATTCGGCGCTCAGGGACGGCGCGTTGTTCTGCGCCAGGCGCAGGGCGTCATCCAGGGTCAACGCAGAGGCAAGCGCCGGCCATGTCAGCACGCCCACCACCAGGGCGCGCCTGTAGAGGGAATTCATCGTCAAGATTCCTGATCTGTTGCACTGCGTGCCGCTTTACGCGGCCCACAGCAAGGCCATCCCGAATCCGGGATGAAGCTTGAGGTTCAACAGAAATCAGTAACGGGGTGGGCGCCAGACGCCGGACGGCGTGCGGTCGGGGATGAAATCAGAAGTGAGGCTGGCCGTCAGCGGATGGGCCAGGGTCAGCGGTGCCTTGAGCACCGGCATCGACAGTTGCAGCAGGCCGCCGGTCTTGCATTCCTGCCCCGGTTTGCAGGCTTTGCCAGGGTTGGCAGCGTCCTGGCAGCAGTCCGGGGCCATGTCCGACATCATCTGCATGTCGGACATTTTCATCGGGCACGGCTCGGTGCTCGACGGCACACCCGCCATCCCGGTCAGGGGAAGCGTGAGGCTTAACAGCAGGACCAGGATTAAACGCAGTAGACGGCTCATGGGGCGCGAGTCTAGCCAAGCGCGGGTTAAGCCGCTATTAACAATTGCGTGAGCACTCGGCCGTGATAGCGAATCTGCGCCAGGGTCAGCGCGGTGTAGCCGATGATCACCGCCGGCGGCAAGCTCGCCGCGACGCAGAACTTGCCCAGTGGCTGCAAGGTCAGCCCGGCGGCGGCGGCGCGGGTGCAAAATTCGGTTTCCTCGACGCCGCTTGGCAGCCAGAGCACAAAGTGCAGCCCGGCTTGCTGGCCGCTCACCGGGTATTCGTCCGGCAGGCAGCCGAGCAGCGCATCGCGGCGCGCCTGATAAGCCTGGCGCGAAGCCCGCAGGTGCCGCACAAACGCGCCGCTGGCGAGAAACTCCACCAGCCCCAACTGATCCGTCGCGCCCACCGAATGCCCGGTGAGTTGCAGGGTGCGCAGCAACGCGGGGCGCAACGCCTTGGGCACCACCATGAAACCCACGCGCAGGCCCGGGAACAGGTTCTTGTTGAAACTGCCGCAGTAGATCACCCGGTCGCGGGAATCCAGAGCTTTGAGCGCCGCCAGTGGTGCGCTGTTGTAGTTGTATTCACTGTCGTAGTCGTCTTCGATCACCCAGGCGTGGGCGCGGGCGGCCCAATCCAGCAGCGCCAGGCGGCGCGACACCGACAGGGTCATGCCCAGCGGCGCCTGGTGCGCCGGTGTCACATAGGCCAGCCGCGCCGTGTCGGGGAGCTGCGCGGTATCAAGGCCTTCGGCTGTCACCGGGACCGGCACGACCTGCGCACCGGCCAGGCTGAACAGGCGGCGTGCCGGTGTATAACCGGGGTCTTCCACGCACGCGGTGTCACCGGGTTTGAGCAGCGTGCGCGCGATCAGGTCCAGGCCATGGCGAATACCGGTGGTGACAATGATTTCGTCCGCCTCGCAGTGCATGCCGCGATAACTGCGCGCGTAGTCGGCGATCTGTTCACGCAATGCGGGCAAGCCGCCCGGGTGGGCGGCCTCCAATACCCCTGTCCCCGCAGACAGCAAGCCTCGGGAGATGCACCGCGCCCAGGTTTTGAGGTCGAACAGGCTGGCGTCCGGGCGTCGCGCGACAAAAGGGACGTGGCTTTGCACGCCCGCGTCGGGCTGATCCGGTATGGCCGCGCGGCGTGGACGTGCGCTGGGCGCCGGCGCCGCAATGAATTGCTCGGGGATCACCGCGCTGACGCGCGTGCCCGAACCCGCCACGCGCTGCACGTAACCTTCACTGTGCAAGCGCTCGAACGCCGCTTCAAGCGTGCCGCGCGACACCAGCCAGCGTTCGGCCAGGCTGCGGGTCGACGGCAAGCGGCTGCCGGCGGGCAATTGCCGATTGAGGATGGCGGCGCGCAATGCGTCGTAGGCGCCCTGCTGCTTGCCGGCGTCCAGGCTATCGGGGCGCGGCAGGTCCAGGTGGGCGGCGGCTTTTCCTCGGCTCATAGTGGTCCCTTGGTTAGAGGCACAAGTGGCCCTGAGGATTAAACCACATACCCGCTAGAGTTCGAACTCGACTCCCTGCGAAGAAGCTTCCCATGACGCAACGCGCCCTCTCCTCCGGGTTCTGGCTGGTGCTACTGACCGTACTCATCGGCCTGCCACGTATCACCCTGGACATGCACCTGCCAGCCCTGCCGGCCATGGCCGACGACTTCCTTGCCAGCGACAGCCAGTTGCAGCTGACCCTCACGCTGTACGCCCTGGGCTCGGCCATTTCCTTGCTGATCAGCGGCCCGTTGACCGACCGCTTCGGGCGCCGCCCGGTGCTGCTGAGCGGGTTGTGTGTGTACGCGGTCGCCACCGTGGCCTGCGCGCTGGCCGACAGCATTGGTGTGCTGATCGTCGCCCGCCTGTTCCAGGCCCTGGGCGGCTGCTGCACCACGGTCATCGGCCGGGTGATCGTGCGCGATTACTTCGCCCGCGATGAACAGGCACGCCTGCTTGGCCTGATCTCCATGGCCATGGCGATTTCGCCGATGGCCGCACCGGTGCTGGGCAGCCTGATGCTGCCGTTCATCCATTGGCGCGGCCTGTTCATCGTATTGGCCGTGATCGGCGTGGCGCTGTGCCTGGTGGTGTTTCGCCGGCTGCCGGAAACCCGTCCACCGGAAGTCGCCGCCGCGCCGCCGAGCAACCTGCTGCGCCTCTACGGCCAGCTGCTGCGCGACCGTTATTTTCTGCGCTACTCCCTGGCGATCGGCTGCGTGTACAGCACGTATTTCCCATTTATCAGCGAGTCGTCGGCTCTGCTGCAACGCGGCTTTCACCTGTCTGCCACGGCCTACGCGCTGGTGTTTGCCGCGACGATCAGTGGCTACATGCTCGGCGCCAACCTGTTCCGCCGACGGGTGCTGCGCGTTGAAGCCAATCAGTTGATCAATGCCGCCATCGGCTTGAATGTGCTGGGTTGCGTGATGCTCGCAGGGGCCACGGTCGCCCTGCCGCAGGCCTGGCTGGCGATTGTGCTGCCGATGGTGGTGATCATGGTGTCGGTGGGGATGGTGATTCCGGCCTGCCAGCTGTCGGTGTTGCAGCCTTACGGCGCGATTGCCGGGACGGCGTCGGGGTTGTTCTTCTTTATCCAGATGTTCCTGACGGCCGTGAGCAGTTGGGCCACCGGGTGGCTCTCGGACGGCACCTCGCAACCCCTGGTGATCATGACGTCAGTGGCGAGCGCATTGCTGGTTGCAGGTTGGTGGGCCTTGCAACAAAAAGCCGCGCCTGTGGGTCAGGCGCGGCTTGGGTGAAGCGCGATCAGGATCAGTGCATGAAGATCGCGATCAGAATGATGACCGGGATAGGCACACCGAGGAACCAAAGCAGTAATGAGCGCATGTTGTTCTCCTTGATTAACGAACGTAGTTTTCAGTTTCGACGTACACCACGGCGTCACGACGACGACCGCCGAAGGTGGCAGCGAAACTGGCAAAGAAGGCACCGATCAACAGCGCAATGAAGGTCCACAGCGAGGTGTAGGCAGCCACTTTGGCGGCAGTGTCGGCAGCTTGCTTGGCTTTGACCTTGGCGTCTTCGATGGCTTTGCGGGCATCGCCGTACACCTTGTCGATACGCGCTTCGGCGTCAGCCTGGCTGAGGTTGGTGCGCTGGCTGATCAGCTGAGCGAGGTAGGTACGGTCTTCAGGGGCCAGTTGGCCATCGTTGCTCAGGGTGCGAGTGAAGATGCGCGCTACAACGCCATGCACGGCGTCATCGCTGACGGCGGCTGGGCGATCATCGCGAAACAGGCTGTCGACGTAGTAGTCAAAGTCGCCGCTGTTGGCGCCTTTGGCTGCACTGCCGGCTGCCTGAGTCAGTCCACTGGCGGCGCTCGAGGCGACACCGGCGCCGGCTTTAACGCCGCCGCTGACCACACTGCTCACCGAGCCGACGACCAGTACCGCGGTCACCAGCGTAGCGACTGCCCAAGCGAGGAAACCATGGGCGGTGTCGCGAAAGTACACCTCGTCACCGTGCATGTTGGCCCACTTCACACGCAAGCGGCCGGCAATGTAGCCGCCCAGGCCCGAAGCGACGATCTGGGTGAACGCCAGCCAGACAATTGTGGAAATGCCAAGCCCCTTGGCGCTGATACCGCTGTCGGCCCACGGCGACACCGCCGAAAAGCCCAGGCCGAAGCCCAGCAGCACCAGGATCAGCGACAGTGCGGCCGCCGCAGCGGCCCCGGCGAAAATCGCCCCCCAGGAAACCCCAGAGTGCGAGCTCGATTCTTGCAGCGTGGATGACGATGTGATCATTGTTGTTTTGCTCCCGGCAGGAAAAATAGTGTTACAACTCTCAAAAGGGACAGTGCAGGCACCATGCCAGCCGGGCGAAAAAATAAATTCGTTATATTTCAACAAGATACAAAAATTGAACTAACTTAAACCATGCAAGTTGCAAGAAATGATCGAAAACAGCGTGCTTTATGCAATCCCCCAACGCCCACGGCCTGTGTGGGCGCTGGCCGGCATGAAAGTTGTGTCAGTTTTGCCAAGATGAAGTTTAATTTAGGAAGCGTTCAGGCATTTCTTGGCAAAATGCCCCCACTTCTAGTGTGAATCGCTCACCAGGTAATCCTATGACCCGTATTTTGACCATCGAGGATGACGCCGTTACAGCCCGCGAGATCGTCGCCGAGCTGAGTAGCCATGGACTGGATGTAGATTGGGTGGACAACGGCCGTGAAGGCCTGGTCCGCGCTGTGAGTGGTGATTACGATCTGATCACCCTCGACCGTATGCTGCCGGAACTCGATGGCCTGGCCATCGTCACGACCCTGCGCACCATTGGGGTGTCGACGCCGATCCTGATGATCAGCGCCCTCTCCGATGTCGACGAGCGGGTACGCGGCCTGCGGGCAGGCGGCGATGACTACCTGACCAAGCCATTTGCGTCCGACGAAATGGCCGCCCGCGTCGAAGTGCTGCTGCGGCGCAAAAGCACGGTCAAGGAGTTCGAAACCGCCTTGCGCGTGGCCGACCTCGAACTGAACCTGATCAGCCGCGAAGCCAGCCGCGCCGATCAGCCGTTGAGCCTGCTGCCCACTGAATACAAACTGCTCGAATTCCTGATGCGCAATACCGGGCAGATCCTCTCGCGAATGATGATCTTCGAAGAAGTCTGGGGTTATCACTTCGACCCGGGCACCAACCTGATCGACGTGCACATCGGTCGCCTGCGCAAAAAAATCGACCCGCCGGGCCTCACGCCGCTGATCCGCACGGTACGAGGTTCCGGTTATGTCATTGCTGAACCCCTCTAAAGGCTGGCGCTCCTCCAGCAGCCGCTTGCTGGCGCTTTACAGTTCGTTGTTCGTGGCCTGGAGCTGCATCCTCATGGGGGTGCTGTATTACGAGGTCTCGGGTTACCTGGGTGACCTGTCGCGTCACTCGCTGATGCAGCGCCAGCACCTGTTTCAACGCTTTGACGGTGAAGAACTGGTGGAAGCCCTCACCACCAGCATGACCTTCGACATGAAAGGCGTGGACGCCTACGGCCTGTTCGATGAGCAGTTTCGCCCTTTGAGCGGGCCGATCCGCGCAGTGCCACCGGACCTGCCGCTGGACGGCAAGATCCACGCCCTGGCCAACTGTGTCGACTCCGACGACCCTAAATTGCCCAAGGACAGCTGCGATGCGGTGGCCACCCACACCGAAGACGGCCGCTGGCTGGTACTCGTGCGCGCCAACGGTTCACTGTTTGGCGTGACCCGGATCATCTGGCATGCGCTGCTGTGGGCACTCTCCCTGACGATTATCCCCGGTGCTGCCGGTTGGCATTTGTTACGCCGTCGCCCGCTGCGGCGCATCCGCGGCATACAGGCCAGCGCCGAGGCCATCGTCGCCGGTGACCTGACGCACCGCCTGCCGTTGTCTGACCGACGCGACGAACTGGACATGCTCGCCGCCATCGTCAACGCCATGCTCGACCGCATCGAGAAGCTGATGAACGAGGTCAAGGGCGTGTGCGACAACATCGCCCACGACCTGCGCACGCCGCTGACGCGCTTGCGCGCGCAGCTTTACCGCATCAAACAAGAGGCAGAGGAAAACTCCGTCTACGCAGTGAAACTGGACGATGCGATTGCCGAAACCGATACGCTGATGGCGCGCTTTCGCGGGCTGTTGCGCATCTCGGAGCTGGAAGACCACCAGCGCCGTTCGGGTTTCCTGGTGATGGACCCGCTGCCGCTGTTGCGCGAACTGCATGACTTTTACCTGCCCCTGGCGGAAGAAGGCGAATTGCAGCTGCGCCTCGAAGTGCCCGACTCGCTGCCGTGGATCACCGGCGACCGCGCACTGTTGTTCGAAGCCTTGGCCAATCTGTTGAGCAACTCGATCAAGTTCTCGCCACCCAACGGTGAGGTGATCCTGCGTGGCGTCAATGATGCCGGCAGCACGCGTATCGAAGTGCACGACTCCGGCCCGGGCATTCCGGCGGCGGAGCGCGACGCAGTGTTCCAGCGCTTCTACCGCGTGGATGAAAGCGACCAGCAAGGCGGGTTCGGGTTGGGCTTGTCGATTGTGGCGGCGATCATCAACCTGCATGGGTTCAAGTTGGAAGTCGGCAACAGCCAATGCGGGGGTGCATGCCTGCTGCTGGAGTGTCGGCAGCAATTGATGCCTGAAGCCTGAAAATCATCTCAGTAAAAATGTGGGAGCGGGCTTGCTCGCGAATGCAGAGTCTCAGTCACCGCAAGCCTTGACTGACCCACCGCTTTCGCGAGCAAGCCCGCCCCCACATCAGGCGTGTGTCGCCTGTTAGAAGTTGGCGCGCAGCGCCTCAAGCCCACCGCTGTACACGCCGGCGAACAACTCCTCCACCGCCGCGTCCGTGGTCCCCGCCGCCGGGGTGAACACGCCGGACCACGTCACTTTCGCCGACGCATCGGTCAACGCCTCAACCTGCAACGTCGCCAGGTAAGCACTCACCGGAAACGGCGACTGCTCGATGGTGTAGCTGTAAATGCGCGCCACGTTATCAAAGCTCTGCAAGCGCTCGACCACCACACCGCCGTCCGCGGTTTGCAAGTGCCGCACACGCCCGCCGTCGCTCGCCTCGCTTTTGACGATAAACGGCAGCCAATCGGGCAGCGTGTTAAAGCCGCCAATCAATTGCCAGACCTGATCGGCCGAAACCGGAACCTCAATCACAGAAGAAGCTGTCGCCACAATAAATACTCCAAAAAAATGACAAAAATTCAGATCGCCATGCTGTCGACAACACCACCGTCGACGCGCAATGCGGCGCCCGTGGTTGCAGAAGACAAGGGTGAAGCAATGTACGCCACCAGGTTGGCCACTTCATCCACATTTGCCGCGCGCTGGATGATCGACGTGGGCCGCGCATTGCGCACAAACACGTCCGCCTCTTCCCGCGCACTGCGCCCGGACTTGGCGGTGGCGTCTTTGAGCATCTGCTCCAGGCCGTCGGTAAAGGTCGGCCCCGGCAGCACCGCATTGACCGTCACACCGGTGCCGGCCAGACGCTTCGCCAAACCATGGGAGACCGCCAGGTTGGCACTTTTGGTCACGCCGTAGTTGATCATGTCCGCCGGCGTTGCCACCCCGGATTCCGACGACAGGAAGATCACCCGCCCCCAGCCCTGCTCAACCATGCCCGGCACATAATGGCGCGCCAGGCGCACGCCGGAGATCACATTGACCTCGTAGAAGCGCGTCCACTCGCTGTCCGGTGCGTCGAAGAAATCCACATCGTTGAAGATGCCCAGGTTGTTGACCAGGATGTCGGCGCGCGGTTCGGCAGCGAACAGTTTATCGGCACCTTCAGCTGTGCCGAGGTCCGCTACCAGCCCGCGCAGGTCAGCGTTCGGCACCGCCTGACGAATGCTCGCCAGGGCGTCGTCGACCTTGCCCGCGTCCCGCCCGATCACCACCACGGTGGCGCCGGATTGCGCCAGCGCCTGGCTGATGCCCAGGCCGATCCCGGCAGTGCTGCCGCTGACGATGGCTACTTTGCCACTTACATCGATTTTCATCTGAGAACTCCTGAAGTTAGCGCGGCAGCGGTGCGCTGGCCGAAATCAACTGTGCATCGCGCAACGCCTGCCAAAAGGCTGCCGGAATCTTCTCTGACAACGCCGCGACGTCTTCGGCAATCCGCCCCGGACGACTGGCACCCGGAATCACTGCGGCCACTGCCGGGTGAGCCAGGGAGAATTGCAGCGCTGCGGCTTTCACGCTCACGCCAAACGCCTGGGCAATCGCTTTGATCTGCTCGACCTTGCTGATAATCGCCGGGCTGGCCTTCTGGTATTCGAAGTGCGCACCACCGGCCAGAATCCCCGAGCTGTAAGGGCCGCCAACGACGATTTCGACGTTCTGCGCCAGTGCGGCATCCATCAGGCGTTGCAGGGCACGCTCGTGGTCCAGCAGGGTGTAGCGGCCGGCCAACAGGAAACCGTCGGGCTGCGCTTCGGTCAGGTCAAGGGTCAGCTCGCACGGCTCGACGCGGTTCACGCCCAGGCCCCAGGCCTTGATCACGCCTTCTTCACGCAAGCGGGTCAGCACTTTGAAGGCGCCGGTGCGGGCCTGGTTGAAGTAGTCCAGCCACTGGTCGCCGTAGAAATCCTGGGCGATGTCGTGAATCCACACGATGTCCAGACGGTCGGTCTGCAGGCGCTTCAGGCTGTCTTCGATAGAGCGCAGGGTGGCGTCGGCGCTGTAGTCGTTGAGCATCTTGTTCGGGCGGCCATGTTCGAACACACCGCTTTTTTCGCCGAGGTCGCGGGCGCTTTCTTCGACTTCGTCGAGAATCACGCGGCCGACTTTGGTGCTGAGCACGAAGTCATCGCGGTTGTACTGCGACAGGGCTTGGCCCAGGCGGATTTCCGACAGCCCCGAGCCGTAGAACGGCGCGGTGTCGAAGTAGCGCACGCCGCTGTTCCAGGCAGCCTCGACGGTGGCCTGGGCTTCGTCTTCGGGAATGGCGCGGAACATGTTGCCCAGCGGTGCGGTGCCAAAGCCCAGTTGGCCGGGCAGTTTGTCTTTCAAGCTCATGGTGGATCCTCAATCGGGTTCAGGGTCGCTGTGACCGTTGAGCAGATCCTAGATTGCATAGATCGGACCGTCCAAGACATACTGCGACCAACTTAAGTCCTGCGAGGTCTTACATGATTGATCTGCGCCAATTGCGCTACTTCGAAGTCGTTGCCGAAGAAGAACACGTCGGCCGCGCCGCCGAACGTTTGCACATCTCCCAGTCGCCCTTGAGCCGGCAGATCGCCCAGCTCGAAGAGCGTTTGGGCCTGACCCTGTTCGAACGCAGCCAGCAGCGCATCCGCCTGACGCGCGACGGCCAGACGTTTCTGGCCGAAACCAAGGCGCTGCTGACCCACGCCAATCGCCTGGAATCCCTGGGCAAACGCCTGGGCCGCGGTGAAGAAGGCGGTTTGTGCATCGGCTATATCGAAAACGCCATGCACGCCGGTGTGCTGCCCAACGCCTTGCGCGTGTTGAGAGACGACCGCCCCACCGTGCATATCAAGCTGTACAACTTGCCGTCGCTCGAACAGCTCGAAGGCCTGCGCCAGCGCAGCCTGGATATCGCCCTAGTCAGCGAGCCACCGGCCGCCGATGACCCGGACCTGACCGCGTTGCAAGTGCTGGACGACCCCATGCTGCTGGCCCTGCCTGAACATCATCCGCTGGCCAAACACAACGAACTGCTGCCCGAACATCTGGCCGATCAGGAATGGATTGGCGTGCAACGCAAAGCCGGCGCTAACCCTGCCGATGATTTCGTCGCGGCCTGCATTCGGGCCGGTTTTACCCCGCAAATCCCGATGGAAGCCAGCGAGCCGTTCACCGCATTGGGCCTGGTGGCCTCGGGCTTGGGCGTGGCCATGGTGCAAAAAGGCTTGAGCCGCAATGCCCCGCCCGGCGTGGTGTTGCGCGAGCTGCCGTGGATGACCTACACCACACCGTTGTGGGCGGCGTGGCATCGGGTCAACCTGCGCCCGCTGGTGGAAACCTTCCGCAAAGTGCTCACCGAACCCGAAGGCTGACAATACCTTAAAGGTGGGAGCGGGCTTGCTCGCGAACGCGGTGGGTCAGCAGCACATGCATCGCCTGACACCCTGTTTTCGCGAGCAAGCCCGCTCCCACCCGGGTCAGCCAAACCTCTCGCGCAGGCGCAACCACAACATCCCCAGCGCCAGCAGCGGCGAGCGCAAGGCCTTGCCGCCCGGAAACGTCATGTGCGGCACCTGGCTGAAAATGTCCAGCCCGTGGCTGTGGCCCGCATGAATGGCTTCGGCCAAAAGCGTTGCGCACCAGTGGGTCACGTTCAGTCCATGCCCGGAATAGCCCTGGGCATAGAACACATTCGGGTGCTGCTTGAGCCGCCCGACTTGCGCAAAGCGGTTGGCGGTAATGCCGATCTTGCCGCCCCACTGGAACTCGATGGTGGTGCCCGCCAACTGCGGGAATACCTTGAGCATCTTGGGCTGCATATACGCGGCGATGTCCACCGGATCACGCCCGGAGTAATGGCACGCACCGCCGAACAACAGTCGGCGGTCGGCGGAAAGTCGGTAGTAGTCCAGCCCGACTTTCTGGTCACACAGCGCCAGGTTCTGCGGGATCAATTGCTTGGCGACTGCCTCGGACAACGGCTCGGTGGCGATAATGTAACTGCCCGCCGGCAGCACCTTGCCGCTCAAGCGCGGTTCCAGTTCATCCAGGTGCGCATTGCACGCCAGCACCAGGTGGGCGGCGCGCACCGTGCCAGCGGCGCAGCGCACTTGCACGGTGTCGCCGTGGATCAGTTCGACGACCTGGGTGCGCTCGAAAATCCGCACCCCGAGCGACTCGGCCACCTGCGCCTCGCCGAGTACCAAGTTCAGCGGGTGCAGGTGCCCAGAGCCCATGTCCACCAAGCCACCGGCATAGACCGTCGAACCGACCACCTGCTGCATGTCCTGCGCTTCGACCAGCCGAGTTTCATGGGCATACCCAAGCGCCGCCAGGCTCTGCTGCTCGCCCTTGAACGCAGCGAATTGCGCGGTGGTATTGGCCAGTTCGCAAAAGCCCCAGCGCAGATCGCAGTCAATGCGGTGCTGACGAATGCGCTCGCCTACCAGCGCCACCGAATCAATCCCGGCCCGCTCCAGGTAACGCACGCCCTCCTCGCCTACGTACCTGGCGAACCCCGACACGTCATGGCCGATGCCACGAATCAACTGCCCGCCATTGCGCCCGCTGGCGCCCCAGCCGATGCGCCGAGCCTCCAGCAGAATCACCGAGAGCCCGCGCTGGGCCAGCTCGATGGCCGTATTGACCCCGGTAAAACCGCCGCCGATCACGCACACATCGGCGCTCAGGTCGGTGCCCAGCGATGGACGCTCAGGCATGGCATTGGCCGAAGCACGGTAATAGGACCGGGCGTGGTCACTGGATGAAATCATTTGTTGGTCTTCACTTTGCTCCAGGCGCGGGTCATCAGGCGCATGGTCGCCGGCGTCGGCGTGGTGGAAATGTAGAGTTTGTCGAGCACTTCCTGCGACGGGTACACCTCAGGGTTGTTCACCAGTTCCGGCGCCATGAACGGCTTGGCAGCGGGGTTGGCATTGGCGTAGCCGACCGAGGCACTGACCTTGGCGATCACTTCGGGGTCGAGCAAATAGTTGATGAACGCGTGGGCTTCTTTCGGGTTGCTGGCATCGGCCGGAATCGCCAGCAAGTCGAACCACAGGTTGGAGCCTTCCTTGGGAATTGAGTAGGCGATGTTCACACCGTTTTTGGCTTCCTTGGCGCGGTTGGCGGCCTGGAACACGTCACCGGAATACCCGAAGGCCACGCAGATATCGCCGTTGGCCAGATCCGAGATGTACTTGGAGGAATGGAAGTACGTGATGTACGGGCGCAGTGTCAGCAGCTTGGCTTCGGCCTGTTTGTAGTCCTCGGGGTTCTCGCTGCGCGGGTCCTTGCCCATGTAATTGAGGATCGCCGGGAACAGCTCGTCCGCCGAATCGAGGAAGGCGACGCCGCACTCGTGGAGTTTTTTGATGTTCTCGGGTTCGAACAGCACCGCCCACGAATCGATATGGTCGATGCCCAGCACTTGCTTGACCTTGTCGACGTTGTAGCCGATGCCATTGGTGCCCCACAGGTAGGGCACCGAATGCGCATTGCCCGGGTCGTTTTTCTCCAGCAGCTTGAGCAGTTTGGGGTCGAGGTTCTTGAAGTTGGGCAGCTGCGAGCGGTCGAGCTTGAGGAACGCGCCGGCCTTAACCTGGCGCGCCAGGAAGTGGTTGGACGGCACCACCACGTCATAGCCGGTGCGCCCCGCCAGCAACTTGCCCTCCAGGGTTTCGTTGGAATCGAAGACGTCGTAGACCACTTTGATCCCGGTCTTGGCCTGGAAATCAGCCAAGGTGGTCTCACCGATGTAGTCGGTCCAGTTATAGACGCTGACCGTCGGCGCGGCTTGGCTGGCACTGCTGAACGCGGCCACCAGGGCCAGCGGGAGAAGCTTTTTCACAAGACGCATATCGACACCCCTTTTGAGTTTTTTTAGACGCTCAACAGCAGGAACTCACGTTCCCAGGAACTGATCACCCGCTTGAAATTCTCATGTTCGGCGCGTTTGACTGCCACGTAGCCGCGCACGAACTTCTCGCCCAGGTACTGCTTGACCGTGTCGCAATCCTCCATCCGCGCCAGCGCGTCTTCGAGGGTGAACGGCAGGCGCAGGTTGCGGCGCTCGTAGGCGCGCCCTTCCACCGGGGCGCTGGGCTCGATCTTTTCGATCATGCCCAGGTAGCCGCACAGCAAGCTGGCGGCAATTGCCAGGTACGGGTTGGCGTCCGCGCCCGGCAAACGGTTCTCCACGCGCATTGCCTCGGGGCTGGAAGTGGGCACGCGCAGGCCGACGGTGCGGTTTTCTTCGCCCCACTCCACGTTGACAGGGGCCGAGGTGTCCGGCAGGAAGCGGCGGAACGAATTCACGTTCGGCGCGAACATCGGCAGCAGCTTTGGGATGTACGTCTGCAACCCGCCGATGTGGTGCAAGAACAGCTGGCTCATCGTGCCGTCGGCATCGACAAACACCGGTTTGCCGGTGGCGATGTCCACCACGCTCTGGTGCAGGTGCATGGCGCTGCCGGGCTCATCGGCCACCGGCTTGGCCATGAACGTCGCGGCCACATTGTGCTTGAGCGCGGCCTCGCGCAGGGTGCGTTTGAACACGGTGATCTGGTCGGCCAGGTGCAGGGCATCGCCGTGGCGGAAGTTGATTTCCATCTGCGCCGGGCCGTCTTCGTGGATCAACGTGTCGAGGTCCAGGCCCTGCAGCTCGCACCAGTCGTAGACGTCTTCGAACAGCGGATCGAATTCGTTGGCGGCGTCGATGGAAAATGACTGGCGGCCGGTTTCGGCGCGACCGGAGCGTCCCACCGGGGTTTTCAACGGCAGGTCCGGGTCCTCGCAGCGCTGGGTCAGGTAGAACTCCATTTCCGGCGCCACAATCGGCTGCCAGCCTTGCTCGGTATACAGCTGCAGCACCTTTTTCAGCACGTAGCGCGGCGACAGCTCAATCGGATTGCCCTGCTTGTCATAGGTGTCGTGGATCACAATCGCGGTGGGTTCGATAGCCCACGGCACCACGTACGTGGCGTTGGACACCGGGCGGCAGATCATGTCGATGTCGGCCGGGTCGAGCAGGTCGTAATAGATATCGTCGTCGACAAAGTCCCCGGTCACCGTTTGCAGCAACACACTTTCCGGCAGGCGCATGCCTCGCTCATGCAGGAACTTGTTGGTGGGCGCAATCTTGCCGCGTGCGATGCCAGTCAAATCACTGATCACGCATTCGACTTCGGTAATCTTGTGTTCTTTCAGCCAGGCGGACAGCTGATCGAAGGGGGCGTTCATAAGGACCTCGTCATGGGTTGGGTGCATGCGCCGGCTTGTACTCGCGGCGCATTGAGGTCTATCTTGATGCCGCCGCCCTGCGGCATCTATCCACTTTGCACCAACCACAACGCACCAATAGAGTGCGCCCAGGTTACCCATGACACAGGCAACAGCTTTGCGCGTACAGGCTTTCACTACCGGTGATGTGGCCGCTCAATGCAGTGCGACACCCGGTTGGGTGCAGCAGTATCAGCAGATGTCCCCGGGGCATTTTGCCGGGCAGATCCGTTACCTCGACCTGCAAGGCGTGCAGGTGTACGAAGAGTGCATGAACACGCGCGTGGAGCAGAACTTCAACGCGCCGCCCGGTGCATTGGCGTTCTGTTTCGATGGCAGCGACAACGCGCTGTACCTGCTCAATGGCGAAAGCCGCAACACCTGGATCACCCCGGAAAACTACCGCGAAGTGGCCGTGGTGTTCGGCCCGCAATTCGTGCAGCGCCATGGCCTGGATGTGGCCAAACTCGAAGGCCTGTTCATGGCCCCGCTGACCTGTCAGCAGAATGCGCTGTTCACCCGTTGGCTCAGCGGCACCCTGACGCGGTTGTCCGCCACACTCGACCCGATCAGCCGCGATGCCCTCACCCAGCAGTTGCTCGACGATTGCCTGTTCATCCTCGACAACGCCTGCGTGTGCTTGGACCGCGGCTCATTGCAGCGACGCAGCGAAGAACGCCTGCTGATGGCGCGCATCGGCGAGTGGGCAGCGGATGCGCCGGATGAAACCGTCAACTTGCTGGAGTTGGCGCAGATCGCCGGTGTGCCGCTGCGTCAGTTACAGCAAGGCTTCAAGACCTACACCGGAATGAGCCCGGCGCAGTGGTTGCGTCTGCGCCGGTTGAACGGCGCGCGGCGCGAGCTGTTAACCGCAGCCGACACCACCGTGGCCGAAGTCGCGATGAACTGGTCGTTCTGGCATTTGGGGCGGTTTTCGAATAGCTACCGCGCATTGTTCAAGGAACTGCCCAGTGAAACCCTGAAGCGCTCCAGCTGAAAGATGGGACGACAGAACCGTTCTCAGTAACTTGTAAAACCCCGCACTTCCCCCTAGCTTATGCGCCCCCCGTCCTGCGCTATAAGGCCCTGCCTCCATGGTTTTGCGTTTTCGTCCTGCCGTTCACTCACGTTTCGCCCTCGGCCTGCTGCTCAGCGGCGGCATCGGTAGCAGCCTGGCGGCTGAAATAGAGCTGCCGGCGGTGAACGTCCAGGGCCAGGACGAGTCCGGCTACCGCAGTGAAACCGCATCGGTCGGCGGCTTCGATGAGGCGCCGTTGCTGGACACCCCGGCCTCGATCACGGTGATCAACGCCGCGCTGATCAAGGACCAGCAAGCGCGTCTGCTCAGCGAAGTGCTGCGCAACGATGCCTCGGTCGGCGACAGCTATGCACCGATTGGTTATTACGAAAACTTCGTGGTGCGCGGCTTCTCGCTCAATGCGGCAAGCAGCTACAAGATCAATGGGCGTACCATCACCGGCGAGCAGAACGTCGCCCTCGAAAACAAACAGCAAGTGGAAGTGCTCAAGGGCCTGGCCGGTTTGCAGAGCGGCATTGCCGAGCCCAGCGGAGTGATCAACTACGTGACCAAACGCCCGCAAGACGTGCGCTCGGTCACGGTGTCCACCGACGATCGCGGCAGCGGTTACATCGCCACCGATGTCGGCGGCTGGTTCGGCAGCGGGCAGCAGTTTGGCCTGCGCGCCAACGTGGCCCATGAAGACCTCAACAGCTATGTGGAGCACGCCAATGGCCAGCGCGATTTCGTGTCCCTGGCGTTCGACTGGACTATCAGCCCCGACGCCGTGCTGCAACTGGATGCGGAATACCAGAACAAGCAACAGCGTTCGGTGCCCGGCTATCAATTGCTGGGCGGCACCGAGGTGCCCCACGATGCTTCGCCGAAAAAACTGCTGGGGCACCAGAGTGGTTCCAAACAGGTGGGCATCGACTCGCTGAACCTCAACGGCAAGTTCGAATACCGTTTCAGCGATCAGTGGAAAGGCACTCTCAGCGCCGCGCGCAGCAAGGTGGTGATTGATGACTACAGCGCGTTTGCCTGGGGCTGTTATGGCTCGACCAGCTGTAGTTCATCGAGCGTGCCCAACCATTTCAGCCCCGAAGGCAACTACGACGTCTACGACTATCGCAGCCCCGACGACACCCGCCGCGACGATGAAGTGCAGGCGGCGATGACCGGGCTGTTCGACACCGCAGGCATCGGCCATGAGCTGACCTTGGGCACCAGCGCGTTTCGCCGGGTGATCGACAAGCGCAAATCGGTCAATGAGTCCATTGGCACCAGCAACATCGACGCCGACTCACCGACATTCACGCCCACTGACGTGCCGCTCAATGATAGCCACCGCAACCTCGACAGCCGCCAATACGGGCTGTTCGTCACCGACCGCATCCGTTTCAACGAGCAATGGCAAACCATTCTTGGCGGCCGCGAAGTGCGCCTGGATGAAAAAGCCTATGACGATAATGGCAACCAGGCTCGCCACACCCAGCAATACGTGTTCCTTCCTCAAGCTTCGTTGATTTACAAACCAGTGGAAAACATCTCGCTGTACACCAGCTACAGCAAAGGCCTGTCGCTGGGCGGCACGGCGCCTTGGTTCGCTGAAAACGCCGACGATACTCTGGCTCCAACCGTCTCACGGCAAATCGAAGCCGGCGTGAAATACGACTGGCGCCGAATTAGCTTCGCCGCCGCCGTATTCCAGACACATCAGGCCTATCAGTACGCCAAACCGGAAGATGGCAAGTTCACCTACGTGCAACAAGGCCAACAGAAAAATACCGGCCTGGAACTCTCCGCCAACGGCTGGGCCACCGACCGCCTGCAAATCGCAACCAGCGTGGCAGCGATTCGCGCGCGCGTGAGCAACAGCGGCACGCCGGAATACGAGGGCCACCAGGCGATCAACGTGCCCACGCTGCGCGCCAGCGTGTACGCCGACTACGCGTTGCCGTGGGTGAACGGTCTGGCGCTGCTCGGCGGTGTGCAATACAGCGCGAAGAAATACGCCAACCGCACCGGCAATGTTGAGGTAGGGGATTATGCAGTGGTCAATGTCGGTAGCCGCTACACCACCAAAGTCGACGGCTACGAAACCGTGTTTCGCCTGAGCGTCGACAACCTGTTCGACAAGCGTTACTGGCGCGACGCCGGCGAATACATGGGCGATGACTACCTGTTCCAGGGCGCGCCGCTGACGGCGCGCCTGAGTGCTTCGGTCAACTTCTGAACACTCGCGGCGCTGCCAGACACAGCGCCGCCACGCCACAGATCAACAGGCTCCAGCCCAGGTTCTGGGCCCAGGCCACCAGCCCAAGCCCGGCGCCGATCATCAAGTAATACAGCAAGCCGAACACTGCGGCGGCCGTGCCAAGCCGGTCGGGATAGCGCACCAGTGCGGCACCCAGCACATTCGGGATTGCCATGCCGAATGCCAGCACCACCAACAGCATCGGCCATACAAACAGCCAGCTATCTTGCAGCAGCACGACGAGCAAGCCCCCCAGTGCCGCCAGGCCGGCGGCGGTCAGCACCAACTGCTCACCGTTCATGCCACGCTTGAGCAATCGCTTGTTCAGCCACGCCCCAAGCCCCGAACCCAGCGCCAGCAGCACGCCGCTGTAACCGAATTGGGCAGCGGACAAACCCAGCCGCGCAAAAATAAACGGCCCCACGCTGTAATAGCCGAACAGCGCAATATTGAACGCCGCCACCAGGCCGACCGAGCGCCAGATTCCTGCGTCCCTGAGCATCAGGCCCAGCGTTTCGGGCAGCGACGCCGTCGACACTGAGGCAGGACGCGTCTCGGGCAAGGCCCACAGGCACCAGCCCCACAACGTAAGCGCCGCCAGCAGCAACCCGGCCAGCATGCCGCGATAACCGAAGTACTGCACCAGCGTCGCGCCACTGAACAAACCCAGCGCAGGACTCGCAGCCAGAGCGATGCCCATTATCGAAAACACCTGGGCCAACTGCGCACCGTGGAAACGATCGCGCAGCACGGTCTGCGTCACCACCGAGCCGACCGCCGCACCGAACGCCGCCAGCGCCTGGGCCAGTAACAAGGCATTGAACGTGGTCACACTCAAGGCCAATACCGACGCCGCCACATATAAGGCCAATCCGGCCAACATCACCGACCGCCGCCCCCAGCGATCACACAGCCGGCCCCACACCACCACCCCGAATGCGAACGCCAGGAAATACACCGACAGGGTCTGCCCTGCCCGTTCGGGGCCAACCGCAAACGCTTCGCCGATATCACCCAGTGCCGGGCTGTAAAGGGTCTGGGCCAATTGCGGAAACATCAGCAGCGCCACGGTCAGCACCAGCAGGTTTTGAACTTTCATTGACGACTCCCTCGTATGAACAACGCGAGGAGTTTAAGGACCGGCAACTGGGGTATTATCCAAACTTCGCCATTTTATCGATCAAATCGGACAACCTATGGCCTGGCTTGCCGCCGACGCGTCTTTCGACCCCGACCGCCTCCCGGCGCCGGTCATCGGCATCGCCGCGCTGCTCGGCGACCATGACTCCGGCCTGCATCGCCACCAGCGCGGGCAACTGTTGTTTACCCAACAGGGTTGCACCCGCATCACCCTCGACAACCAACTGTGCCTGCTGCCGCCCTCCCGCGCGGCATGGATCCCCTGCGGTGTACCCCATCGCGCGGTGATGCACAAAACCGTGGATTACCGTTCGGTCTACCTGAGCCCGGCATTGGCTGATCAGTTGCCCAAACAGGTGCGGGTCATCGAAGTCAGCGCCTTGCTGCGGGCGGTGCTGGAGCCCATGGCAATGGCGCCGTTCGAGACCGATTGGCACGCCGGTCGGCATGCCCACCTACTGGGGTTGTGCCTGGATGAAATCCAGCAAGCCGCCGAGCAACCGATGCTCCTGCCCTTGCCGCAGGACAAGCGCCTGGCCCCGTTGCTGGCCGATCTCGACAGGTTGCCGCCAACGCTGCAAGCGCTGGAAAAACAAATTGGCGCCAGCACCAAGACCATCGGCCGGATTTTCCTGCGGGAAACCGGCCTGGGGTATCAGCAATGGCGCCAGCAGTGGCGCTTGATGCGGGTCATCGAACTGCTCGCCACCGGGCGCAGCCTGGGTTACTGCGCTTTCGCGCTGGGCTTTGCCAGTGACAGTGCGTTGATCGCCTTTTTCAAGGGCATGACCGGCACCACGCCACGTGGGTATTTCAAATCAAGCTGAAGGCTTACTTGGGCATCTTGCGAAAGCCCACGGCCAGGCGGTTCCAGCTGTTGATGGTGGCGATGGCCACGCTCAAATCGACCTGCTCCTGGGCGCTGAACTCGGCGGCCAGCGCGTTGTAGTCTTCGTCTGCGGCGTGGGTCTGGCTGATCAGGGTGAGGCTTTCGGCCCAGGCCAGGGCGGCACGCTCACGTGGGGTGAAAAACGGCGTTTCACGCCAGGCCGACACGGTGTACAAGCGGCGCTCGGTTTCGCCGCCCTTGCGGGCGTCGGCGGTGTGCATGTCGAGGCAGAAGGCGCAGCCGTTGATCTGCGAGACGCGCAGGCGCACCAGTTCCAGCAGCGGGAGTTCCAGAGACAGTTTGCCGACAGCGGCTTCCAGGGCGAGCATGGCTTTCATGGCATCCGGGGAAGCGGTGTAGAAATCGGTACGGGTTTGCATGGTGATACTCCAGAACGGTGGGGATTGATGGCTAGAGTAGTCACCGTGAGTGCCTGGAGAAATATCCAATTGCGGGGAAGATTGGGTGGCCAATGTGGCGCCCGTGCGGAAAGGTAAACGATCACCCCGGCAACGGAATCACCCGCAGCCGCCTGACCGACTTGTACGAAAAACTCGAATAGATCTCCTTGACGCAAGGCAACGTTTGCAACACCTCGCGCGCAAACTCCCCGAACGACTCAAGGTCCTTGGCCACCACCTCAAGCAAAAAGTCATAACGCCCGGACACGTTATGGCACGCCACAATCTCGGGAATTTCCAACAGCCGCTGCTCAAACGCGCGGGCGATTTCCTGGGTATGACTTTCCATCATGATGCTCACAAACGCGGTCACCCCATACCCCAGCGCCTTGGGCGACAGGATCGCCTGGTAGCCGCTGATCACCCCGCTCTCTTCCAGGCTGCGCACCCTGCGCCAACAGGGCGAGGTGGTCAGCGCCACCCGGTCAGCCAGCTCGGCCACCGTCAGCCGGGCATTGCCTTGCAGCGCGTTTAAAAGGGCTTTATCGGTGCGATCCAGACTCACGGGCATAATGTGCCTCTATTCATTGTTTTTATCGACGTTTCGACCCTTAACCCGCGCATTACCAGCAAACTTTGCAACGTTCATCTTTGGTTATGAGCATAGCATCGTAGGAAATAAGGAGCGTGCGACATGAACAATAAACACACTGCATTCGGCTTTTCCACTCGCGCCATCCACCACGGCTATGACCCCAAGGACCACCACGGCGCCCTGGTGCCGCCGATCTATCTGTCTGCCACGTTTGCATTCCCCACGGTCGAATACGGCGCTGCCTGCTTTGCCGGTGAAGCCAGCGGCCACTTCTATACGCGCATCTCCAACCCGACCCTGGCGCTGCTGGAGTCGCGCATGGCCACCCTGGAAAACGGCGAGGCCGCCGTGGCGTTCAGTTCCGGCATGGGCGCGATTGCCGCGACGTTCTGGACCCTGTTGCGTCCGGGCGATGAGGTGATTGTCAGCCAGACCCTCTACGGCTGCACGTTCGCCCTGCTGCACCATGGCATCGGCGAATTCGGCATCAAGGTGCGCCACGTCGACCTGACCGACCTGGCGGCCTTGCGCGCGGCGCTTTGCCCCGCGACCCGCATGATCTACTGCGAGACGCCGGCCAACCCCAACTTGCGCCTGGTGGACATTGCGGCGGTCGCCGCGCTTGCCCACCAGCAGCCCAACGTTACCGTGGTGGTCGACAACACTTACTGCACGCCCTACCTGCAACGGCCTCTGGAACTGGGCGCCGACGTGGTTGTGCACTCGGCGACCAAGTACCTCAGTGGCCATGGCGATATCACCGCCGGTATCGCCGTGAGCAACCAGGCCCTGGCGCAGCGCATTCGCCTGCAAGGCCTCAAGGACCTGACCGGCGCGGTGATGTCACCGCAGGATGCGTCGTTGCTGATGCGCGGCCTCAAGACATTGGCCCTGCGCATGGACCGCCATTGCAGCAATGCACTGGCGTTGGCCGAGGCGCTGCAGGCACACCCGGCCGTGCAGTGGGTGACCTACCCCGGGTTGCGCTCTTTCCCACAATACGAATTGGCGGCGCGGCAGATGAAGCAGTCCGGCGGCATGATCGCCTTTGAACTCAAGGGCGGCATTGCAAGCGGCCGCCGCTTCATGAACGCCCTCAACGTGTTCACCCGTGCGGTCAGCCTGGGCGATGCCGAATCACTGGCCCAGCACCCGGCCAGCATGACCCATTCCACCTACACGCCCGAAGAACGTGCGCAACACGGCATCAGCGAAGGCCTTGTGCGTTTATCGGTCGGGCTGGAGGACATCGCCGACCTCCTGGAGGATGTCCATCAAGCCCTGGCCAAGTGCACCCGCACCGTCGTACCCCGCCGGGCCCAAGTTGAAGAGCACAGCGTGAAATAAGCCTTGGGCACCCACCAACGCTTTCCTACAAACGGTGGTCGGACTGGTCTGACCATCGTTATGCGTTTTTAATCTGATTTTTTCCAGATTGGATCCCCATGCTTTCGCCAGGCTGTACTAGCATAGGTTCTCGACGGGTGCATTATCACTGCAGGTTATTCACCCTGGTTACCTTCTTAAATCCCGTCGCGATAAGGCTGAATACCTGCACTCGAAACTCATGGACGAATTGATGAACTCACACCTGTTCCCACATATAGGCAAGGTCATCGCCAGCACCGGCAGTCGCCATTTCCCACGCATGCTGCATGACCTCATCCTGACTCAACTGGCAGTGGACGCCACCCATATCACGCAATTGCGGGTCAGTGCCGAAGGCCACACCCGCCGCAGGATCAGCCCGGTCTACACCGATTCGGTAGCCGCATTGGGTGAAGAACAACCCGCCGCTCAACTGCACCTTACGCGCCGCAGGGACGATGTGCGCTATGTGCTGTCGGTGTACCGCTCGCACCAGTCAGAAAGCTTTTCGCCGCAGGAACGCAGCATGCTGCAGGACTTCTCCACGCTGCTGCTGCCCATGGTCGAAAAACACATCACCGCGATCCAGCCTTGCCGCCCGGCCAGCGAACCGCTGATGCCGGAAAACCAGGGCATCGAAACCCTGCGCCGGCGCATTGAAGAACGCCTGGTGCAATCGGGCCTGACGCTTTCCAACCGCGAACTCGAAGTGTGCGTCGGCCTGCTGGCCGGGCGTACCGCACCGCAATTGGCAGAGCAACTGGCACTCAAGGTCAACACCATCGAGAGCTACCTCAAACGTGCGGCGATCAAGCTGGGCATCAGCGGGCGGCATTCGTTGTTGCGGTGGATGTACGCGACCGAGGAAGGCACGCTCACCACCCTGTGAATCACCCAAAAACCTGTGGGAGCTGGCGTGCCTGCTCCCACATTTGACCGTTGCCGTCAGTCCCTGGCCAACGCCTCAATCGGGTCCAGCCGCGCCGCATTCCTGGCCGGGACAAAGCCAAACACAATGCCGATCAGGGTCGAACACGCAAACGCGGTAATGATCGAGCCCAGGGAAAACACCATTTCCCATTCCTTCACAAACAATGAAAACAGATAGCCGATCGCAAAGGACAACGAGATCCCGATCATCCCGCCGATCAAACACACCATCACCGCCTCCACCAGAAACTGCTGGCGGATGTCCGACTGGCGCGCGCCCACGGCCATACGAATACCAATCTCGCGCGTCCGCTCGGTCACCGACACCAGCATGATGTTCATCACCCCGATACCGCCCACCAGCAGCGAAATCACCGCGATCAGCGACAACAGCAGCGCCAGCGAGCGGCTGGTTTTCTGCACCGTTTGCATGATGCTGTCGAGGTTATTGGTGAAAAAATCCTTGGTGCCGTGACGTTGCAGCATGAGTTTATTGACGTTTTCTTCCACCACTTTGCTCGGCTGGCCGTCCTTGATGCGCACGGTGATGCTGTCCAGATGGCGCTGGCCCAACAGACGCCCCGCCGCCGTCTCATAAGGCACCCACACGTTCAGCGCCTTGCTGGCGGCAAACATGTTTTTGTTGTCGGCCGTCACACCAATCACCGTGCACGGCAGATTGCCGACCAGGATCACCTGGCCCAACGGGTCCACATTCGGTCCGAACAAGCGATGGCGGGTGTTGTGGTCGATCACCACCACCTGGGCCTGGCGCCGCGCGTCGCTTTCGCTGAAGGCAATCCCGGCTTCCAGCTTCAACCCCTTCACTTTGAAATAGCGGTCGCTGACGCCATTGACCTGCGCATCCAGGTCGATATTGCCAAAGCGCAGCAGCAGGTTGCGGCCCACCACCGGCGTGGCGCTGTCGACGTAATACAGCTGGTTCAACGCCTCCACGTCCGAGGGCATCAATGTTTCGATAGCGGAGGCGCGGCTGTCACCAAAACTGGTGCCGGAAAAGATATCGATGGTGTTGCTGCCAATCGCCTGGATGTCCTTGAGCACGTAACGCTTGGCGCCCTCACCAATGGCCGAGATCGACACCACCGAGGTGATGCCGATGACAATCCCGAGCATCGTCAGCAGGGTGCGCATGCGATGGGAAATCAACGCCACCCAGGCCATGTTGAATGCCTCCTTGAACAACCCCAGGCTCGCCACCAGACGCCGTGCACCGCTGCGCCGGGTCTCGATGGGCGCCTCAGCGGGCACCTCCAGGCCGACGCTGTCGTTGGCCTTGTCGCTGACAATCTCACCGTCACACACCTCGACAATGCGCTGGGCATTGGCGGCCACCTTGGGGTCGTGGGTGACGATAATCACTGTGTGCCCGGCGGCGTGCAGCTCGGCGAGGATGCGCATCACCTCCTTGCCGCTGTGGGTGTCGAGGGCGCCGGTGGGTTCGTCGGCGAGAATCACTTCACCGCCGTTCATCAACGCGCGGGCGATACTCACGCGCTGTTGCTGGCCGCCGGAAAGCTGGCTCGGCCGGTGGCTGGTGTGCCCCGCCAGGCCCAGGCGGGTGAGCAAATCCCGCGCGCGGCTGTGGCGTTGCGTCTCTGGCGTGCCGGCGTAGATCGCCGGCATTTCCACGTTGTGCAAGGCGCTCAGGTGCGCGAGCAGATGGTAGCGCTGGAAGATAAAACCGAAGTAATCGCGGCGCAGTTCCGCCAGTTGTTCATCACCGAGCGAGCGGGTTTCGATGCCATTGATTTTGTAGCTGCCGGCGGTGGCGTAGTCCAGGCCGCCGAGGATGTTCATCAGGGTGGATTTACCCGAGCCCGAGGCGCCGATAATCGCGACCATTTCTCCGGCATGGATGGTCAAGTCGATGCCCTTGAGCGCGATGAATTCGCGCTCGCCGGCCATGAAACTGCGGGTGATGCCCTTGAGTTCCAACAGTGGCTGGGTCATGCGTCAGTTCCCCGCCGCAACAGGCGATGCGTCACCGATCACGACCTTATCGCCCTCGACCAGGCCGTCCAGAATCTGCACTTTGACGTTGTTGTTGATCCCTGTCTTCACATCCCGCGACACGGCTTTGCCCTTGGCATCCAGCACGCGCAGCGGGTAGCTGCCATCAGCGTTGCGCGAGCCGAGTGCCGCCACCGGCACCATCAGCGCGGCCTGGGCGGTGTCGAGCACGATACGCACCTGAGCGGTCATGGCGATGCGCAGGCGATGGTCAGGGTTGGGCACGTCGAACAGCGCGTTGTAGAACACCGCGGTGTTCTGCTTGGGCGTGCCGGCGGTCTGGGTTTCGAGGAAGTTCTGCGGCGCCGGCTCGGTCCCGCGCAGCTTGGCGTAGTAGCGCTTGTCGGCCTCGCCGAGGATGGTGAAATACACCTGCTGGCCCGGGCTGATGTGGATCACATCCGCCTCGGACACCTGCGCCTTGACGGTCATGGTGTCCAGGTCCGCCAGCTTGAGCAGCACCGGCGCCAGCTGGTTGGCGATCACGGTCTGGCCTTCCTGGGTGACGATGCCGACCACATCCCCGTCAATGGGCGCGACGATGCGGGTATAGGCCAGGTTGACCTTGGCGGTGTCGATCTGGATGTGCGCACTCTTGATCTGCGCATCCAGGGACAGCAGGTTGGCTTGCTGCACCTGGAAGGTGGATTCCGCGTCTTCAAAATCCTGACGCGACACCGACTCGTCGATCTGCAAGCCTTTGTAGCGCTCGTAGACAGACTTGGCCTGCTTGAGCTGCGCCGCCGTGGCGCGGCGCTGGGCCTGCAGGTTCTCTTCATCGACCTGGGCTTTGCGCAAGGTGTTTTGCAGGATCAGCGGGTCGATTTCGGCGAGCCATTGGCCTTTTTTGACCTTGTCACCAACCTTCACCTTGAGCGACTTCAACTGCCCCGAAACCTGGGCGCCGACGTCAACCTGTTTGATGCCTTCGAGCACGCCCGTGGCCAATACGGCATTTTCGATATCGCCCCGTTCAGCCGTGGCGGTGAGGTATTGCGGTGTGTCGGCGGGCGCTTGCACCGTGTACACGACAAGGCCGATGGCAACCGCCAGTACCGCGAGCATTCCGAGTTTGCGAAACGTTGACTTATCCATAAATGACCATAAAAAGATGAAGAGGGTCTGAAGCGAAAACGGCCTGGCGTGGCCGCTGGATTACCTGCGGTTGCTGAGTGTCTGGCGCCCTACGTCGGGCTGATACGCCGCTGTCGCAGGCAAGCCAGCTCCCACCTCAGGAGCGCCACGCGTCAGGAACAGATCAAGCGGCTCTTGATTGGCTTTTGACCTTGATCTTGCTCTGAGACGCCCCGTTAAACCACGCTGGCCGAACGCAGGCTTTGGAGCGTGGGTAACCCGGCAGGACGCCGGGTTAGCCGCGTTGGGCCAAGGATGGCCCATCGCGGCGGCCCACGCTCCAAAGCCTGCATGAGGGCACACCGAGCCAAAGCGAGGTGCCGAGTGGTGGGGCGAAGACCTTTTGGTTACTTTTGTGTCTTTACAAAAGTGACCCGCTGTAAGAGCGGAACCATAAGTGGCCGTGACCGCAGCAATGGATAGGTACACTGCCGCACCGCTATCGCCGGCAAGCCAGCTCCCACCTTCAGATCGGTGTATGCCGCTCACGACACCACCTCCCCAATCACCACACCCTCAAGCCACCACCGCGCCAACCCCTGAACGTTCGGCGTTTTAAGCAACGTAAAGTGGTTCCCCGGCCCATACCAAACTTCCAGCCCGCTGCCCTGCCGTCGCCACCCCTCAATCATCAGGCTCTGTTCGCGCTGATTGCCCGCCGCATCCAGCGAAGGGTCCTCAGCCAACACCAACCGCACCACGCCGTGGTAACGCTGATGCGGCTGATACACCGTGCGCAACGCCGCGGCATAAGTGCGCGCCGGTCCGTCCATGGCATCCACCGCAGAGCGCCCCGGCAACAGCCCAACGCCCACCATTGCCGCATGCAGCCATTGCCGCTGCGCCACTTCATCACGCCCAGCAAAGTCCACACGGTCGATACCCAGCGACTTGCCGGCGGCCAGTTGCATCGCCTCGATCAATCGCAACATCGCCGCCGTGGTGGTGTAAGGCCGCCCGGCGCCGCCCGGCGCTTCGCTGTCAATCACCGTCAACGACGCCACCTCACGGCCCATCGCCTGCAACCGCAGCGCCATCTCCAACGCGATCCAGCCGCCAAACGAGTGCCCCACCAAGTGCACCGGCCCCTGCGGACACTCCTGTGCAAGCGCCGCCAGATAACACTGCGCCGCCGCTTCGACCTGGCTATGCGGCACCGCCTGGCCATCGAGCCCGCGCGGCTGCAAGCCGAACAGCGGCCAGTCACGCCCCAGCGCTTCGCTCAACCCCACATACCCGGTGACGCTATCGCCCGCACCCGGCACGCAGAACACCGGCGCATACCCTGCCCGCCCACTCTGAATGCGCAGCAGCGGTTGATGCGCCACCTGCGCCACCGGCAAACACTCGGCCAACGCCTCGCTCATCGCCCGCCCCAGCGCCTGAATATGCGGCGCCTGCATCATGCTCTGGTGATCGCCTGGCACCTCCACCCGGCGCAACTGCCCAGGCGCCAACGCATCCTCCCACCCCAGCGAAACACTGCGCCGCGACAACTCGGTGGGCCGCTCTTGCGCGCTGAACAAATGCACCGCGACCGGCAACGGGAACAGGCTGTAATGCGCCAGCGCATGCCCATGCCCGACCTCCCGTTCGATAAAACTCAAGAGGTCCGCGTCCGCAGCCGCTGCCATTTGCGCGTATAGCAAACCTTGATCGCGACAGCGTTGCAGCAGGCCCGCAAAGTCCAGCTGTCCAATGCCCGCCTCCAAGTATTCAAGGCTCGCCAGCTCATCCACACCTCCCTGTGCTTTCCAATACGCCGTGCACTGCAGCAACAAATGCCGTTTCAGCGCATCCGGCCCGCTCCAGCGCGCCTTGCCCTGATCGGTCATGCGCGGCACATAGCTGTCGATCAAGCCGAGGAAGGCCACCGCCTCATCCTGCCCGAGTAATTGCATCGCCACTTCATAGGCCAGCACGCCGCCAAACGACCAGCCCGCGAGCCGATAGGGCCCGTGGGGCTGGATGCGCCGAATCAACCCGACCAGGCGCGCGGCCAGGCCTTCCATGGTGTTCAGATGCGCTTCGCCAAGCGCCGCACCCGGCAGGCCATAAATGGGATAGTCGCCGGGCAGGTGTTGGCCCAGCGCCGGGAAGTACACGTCCATGCCACTGAATTCATGCAGCAGAAACAGCGGCGGCTGCGAACCGCTGCTGCGCACGGTAATCACCGACGTCTCGCGCGCCGGCGCCTGCGTGCGCTGCTGCAGCATCGCCGCGACGCCAGCCACGCTGGCATGCTGGAACAGCTCAGCCAGGGACACCTGCAACCCGGCCTCTTCCATCAGGTTGACCAGCCGGATTGCCAGCAACGAATGCCCGCCCAGCTCGAAGAAGCTGTCATGTCGCCCAACCTGCTCCAGCTTCAAGACTTCGGCCCACAGGTTGGCCAGTTGCTGTTCCAGCGCATCGCCAGGCGCTTCGAAATCACGGCGATTCAACGCGTCCAGCGCCGGAACCGGCAAGGCTTTGCGGTCGATCTTGCCATTGGCCGTCAGTGGCAAATGCGCCAGCGGTACATAGGCCGATGGCAGCATGTAGTCCGGCAGCTGGCCTTGCAGGTGCGCCCGCACGCTGTCGAGGTCAACAGGTAAGTCAGCCCAGGTGAAGTAAGCCGCCAGGCGCTTGTCACCCGGCACGTCCTCACGCGCCAGCACCACCACGTCCTGAATACCCGCGAAGGTCGCCAGGCGCGCTTCGATCTCACCCAGCTCAATACGAAAACCACGGATTTTCACCTGGTCGTCATTGCGTCCGATGCACTCCAGCAAACCCTCCTGGGTCCAGCGACCAAGGTCACCGGTGCGGTACATCAAGGCACCGGCGTTGAAGGGGTCGTCGACAAACTTTTCAGCGGTCAGCTCAGGGCGGTTCAAATACCCCCTGGCCACGCCATCGCCGCCGATGCAGATCTCACCGGTCACCCCCACCGGCACCGGCTGCAACCAGGCATCCAGCACGTGAATGTGCGTGTTGGAAATCGGCCGGCCGACGGGCACGCTGTCGGCGTCATCGGCAATCGCCTGCACTTCATGGGTGGTGGCATAGGTGGTGGTTTCCGTCGGCCCGTAGCAATGCACCAAACGCAGCCCTGGCGCCTGCGCCAACAGGCTGCGGAACGCCGCCGGGTCGGCGCGCTCGCCGCCGCAGAGCAACATGCGCAAGCCGGCCAGCGCTCGCGGAATCAGCTGCACGTACTGGTTGAACAGCGCCGTGGTGACGAACAGCACAGTCGCGCCCTGCAGCGCACTGCCGAACGCGGCCGGGTCGAGCAAGGTCGCGTGGTCGATCACCTGTACCTGCCCACCGTTGAGCAACGCGCCCCACACGTCCATGGTGCTGGCGTCGAACGCCGGGTTGGAGGCGAAGGCAATGCGGTCGGCCGCATTGAAGTCGGCGTAGCCGTTGTTGAGCACCAGCCGCGTGATACCGCGATGCGGCACCAACACGCCCTTGGGCGTACCCGTGGAGCCGGAGGTGTACATGATGTACGCCACACTGTCCGAGGACTGTGACAGGTCCGGGTTGTGGCTCGGTTGCGGGTCAAGAGTCAGGGTGTCCAGGTCCAGACGCCGGGCGGCGTAATCGATGGACGCGTCGCTGCGGGTCAGCAGCCAGCTCGCGCCGCTGTCCTGCAGCATAAAGCCCTGGCGCTCGGCCGGCGCGTGGATATCCAGCGGCACATAGGCTGCCGCGCATTTGAGAACCGCCAGTTGGCTGACCAGCAGATCGAGCGAGCGCGGCAGCAGGATCGCCACGTTATCGGCGGGCCGCACGCCCAGGCTCAGCAGGTGATGGGCCAGGCGATTGGCGCGGGTGTTCAATTGGCCGTAGCTCACTGCCTGCTCGCCATGCAACGCCGCCAGCGCGTCTGGCCGCGCCTGCGCCTGGGCTTCGAACAGGCGCTGTACCGTGTGCTCGCGGGGGAATGCACGCGCGGTGGCGTTGAACACCGCCAGCTGTTGGCGTTCGGCGCTGGGCAGTATCGGCAGGCGGCTGATGGCGATTTCACGGTTGTGCTCCAGCGCATGCGCCACGTGTTCGAGTGCCTGGTGCAGGTAGCCACACAAACGTCGGGCACCCTGCCCCATGGCGTGCACGCTGAACCCGTCGCCGAGGTCATCGACACTCACCGACAGCCCGTAGGTGGTGTGTTCCTCGGCCTTGAGCAACTCGATGCCCTGCCAGGCCTGCGCCACGCCGCCGGTTTGCGCCGCGCTGTGGCGGTAGTTGAACAGCACGCTGAACAGCGGCGTCGCCACCGGCACTGCGCTGCAACGCTGGGCCAGCGCCAGCGGCGCGTGCTCATGGCCGAGCAGTTGGGTCAGGCGAGCATGAGTCGCACGCAACGCCGTACGCACCGAGTGCTCACCCAGATCGACCCGCAGCGGCAAGGTGTTGATAAACACGCCCATGGCGCGCTCGGCGCCTTCGCCGCCCTGCAGACGGCCGAGCATCACGGTACCGAACACCACACGCTCGCGGCCGCTGACCTTGCCCAGCACATGGGCCCAGGCCAGGTGCATCAGGCTGGCGGCGCTCACGCCCGCTTGACGGGCCTGGGTGCGCAGGCGCTGGCTCAACTGAGGGTCGATGGTCAGATGCGCTTTTTCATCGACACCCAGGTTTTCGACCTCGGTGGGCTCGTCGATCTCAGCGAGCATGTCGCGGAAAAACGCCTCGTGATCGTTAACCGCCAAACGGGTCTGGGCCACGTAATTGCGGTACGGCACTGCAGCGCCCAACGCCGCGTCGCGACCCAACAGAAACGCCTGCAGTTCGTGCTGCAGGATGTCCAGCGCGATGTGGTCCATCACCAGGTGATGAAACAGCAAGGTCGCCACCACGCGCTGCGGTTCCTGCACGTAAACCAGGCGCATCAGCGGCGCTTGAGCCACATCGAGACGCGACGGCAACGGCCCTGTTTCGACGCTTAACGAGGCTTCACGCCAAACCACCTGCACCGGTTCATGAAGGCCATCCCAATGGAAAGAGGAACGCAGCACATCATGCCGCTGGATCACCGCCTGCAACGCCTGGGCAAAGGCCTGCAAGCGCACCCGGCTGTCGAACGCAAACTGCGCCTGCAGCAGGTACGCATCGCCTTCGAGTACGGCGCGGTGGTGATAGAGAATGCCGGCCTGCAACGGCGCCAGCGGGTAGATGTCCTGCACATTGGCCGCCCCGCCGGGGATGCGGGCGACAATGCGCTCGATGGCCGGCTGATCCAGCTGGATCAGGGGCAGCATGTCCGGCGTAATGTGCGTGCAGCCGGGTGCGATGCCATTGGCCGGCACCGCCACTTCACGCCCGCTGCCCAGCGCCGCCGCCAAGGCCGACAAGGTCGGCTGGCCAAACAGCACCTTCACATCCGCCGACAACCCGAGGCGGCGCATGCGCCCCATCAGGCTCACGGCCAGCAACGAGTGCCCGCCCAACTCGAAGAAGTTGTCGTGACGGCCCACACGTTCCACGTTGAGCAGCTCGGCCCACAGGCTGGCCAGGGCAATTTCGGTATCACCCTGGGGCGCCTCGTACTCGCGCACCACCACCGACTCCAGGCCTGGCTCCGGCAAGGCTTTGCGGTCGAGCTTGCCGTTGGGGCTCAGTGGCAAGGCGTCGAGATGGACGAAAATCGCCGGCACCATAAACTCCGGCAACTGGTGCAGCAGATGGCTGCGCAGCACGTCGATTTCGCAGTGCGCACCGGTGTAGTACGCCACCAGGCGTTGCTCGCGGGCGATGACGACCGCTTCATTGATCGACGGGTACTCGGTCAGGCGGGCCTGGATCTCGCCCAGCTCGATGCGTAAACCGCGGATCTTCACTTGGTCATCATTGCGGCCCAAATATTCGATATTACCGTCCGGCAAGTAGCGCCCGACGTCACCGGTGCGGTACATGCGTCCGCGGGTAAAGGGATCATTCAGGAAGCGCTCGGCCGTCAGCTCAGGCCGATTCAGATAACCGCGCGCCACTTGCACGCCACCGATGAACAACTCGCCGACCACCCCCAACGGCACCGGCTGCAACTGGCTGTCGAGCAGGTACATGCGCGTGTTGGCAATGGGTTTGCCGATTGGCGTGTTGTCCGGCGTCACTGCGCCCGCGCAATTCCACGCCGTGACATCCACCGCCGCTTCAGTCGGGCCATACAGGTTATGCAATTCACTGCCCGGCAACTGCTGCTTGAAGCGCCGCACCAGGCTGCCCGGCAGGGCTTCGCCGCTGCACATCACACGCACCAGCCCCGCCGCCTGGCGCACATCGCCATGGGCCAGGAATACATCCAGCATCGACGGCACAAAGTGCAGCGTGGTGATCTGCTCAGCCTCGATCACATCGCACAGGTACTCAGGCTCTTTATGCCCGCCAGGGCGCGCCATCACCAACCGTGCGCCCGTCAACAGCGGCCAGAAGAATTCCCACACCGACACGTCGAAGCTGAACGGGGTTTTCTGCAGCACCGAGTCCTGCGCCTTGAGGCCATATTCGTCCTGCATCCACAGCAGGCGGTTGACCACCCCGGCGTGTTCGTTGATCACGCCCTTGGGCTGGCCGGTGGAACCGGAGGTGTAGATCACATACGCCGTCACGCCCACTGCCTTCGGGTTATCCAGCGGCTGGTGCTGCCAGCAAGGGTGGTCCAGATCGACCACCGGCACCGCACCCAGCAACTCACGCGTAGAGCCTTGAGCCAACACCACTGCCGGCGCACTGTCCTGCAGCATGTAGGCAATACGCTCCAGCGGGTAGGCCGGGTCCAATGGCACATACGCGGCGCCCGCCTTGAGGATGGCGTACAGGCCCACGACCATTTCCAGGCTGCGCTCCACGCAAATGGCCACGCGCGAATCCGGCTGCACACCCAGCGCCAGCAAGTGATGGGCCAACTGATTGGCCTGCCCATTCAACTCGGCATAAGTCAGCTGCCGTTCGCCGGCCTTGACTGCAATCGCGTCCGGGGTGCGCTTGACCTGCGCCTCGAACATCCCGTGCAGGGTCTGGTCGAGGTTGTAATTGACCTCGGTGGCGTTGAAATCAAACAGCAGGTGCTGACGCTCACGGTCATCGACCAGCGACGCATGCTCAAGCACCGCCTGGTCGTTTTCGACCATCGCCTGCAACACGCGGGTGAAGTAGCCGACGTAACGCTGCACGGTCGACTCATCAAACAGCGCCACCGCATATTCCAGCGCGCCAAGAATGCTGCCCTGCACTTCGCCAAGGTTCAGCGACAGGTCGAATTTGGCAAAGTGGCTGTTTTCGACGATGCCTTCCAGGGCCAGGTCGCCCAATGCGAGGGTCGGTGCGCTGCTGTCCTGCCACGTCAACAGGGTTTGGAACAACGGGCTGTGGGCCAGGCTGCGCGGCGGCCGGGTGATTTCCACCACCTGTTCGAACGGCAGGTCCTGATGGGCCTGGGCTTCCAGCGTCAGCGCCTTGACCCGCGCCAGCAGCGCCTCGGTGCTCAACTCGCCCGAGGTGTCGATGCGCACTGCCAGCGTGTTGACGAACAGGCCGATCAGCCCTTCAACCTCGCTGCGCGTGCGGTTGGCCACCGGCGAACCGATCACCAGGTCGTGTTGCCCGGACAGCCGCGCCAGCAGCGAGGCCCAGGCACTCATCAAGGTCATGTACAGCGTGGTGCCATGGCGTTGGCTCAAGGCCTTGAGCCCGGCGGTGAGGCGTTCATCCAGGCGCACTTCGACGCTGCTGCCGGCGTAATCCTGCTGCGCCGGGCGCGGGCGGTCGGTGGGCAACGTCAGCAAGGCCGGCGCGCCTGCCAGCGCCTGCTGCCAATAGCTGCTCTGGCGCTGCAGCACGTCGCCGCTCAGCCACAGGCGTTGCCACACGGCGAAGTCAGCGTACTGGATCGCCAGCGGCGGCAACGGGTCGGGCAGGCCGTGACTGAAGGCCTGGTACAGCGCCATCAGCTCGCGGGTCAGCACGCCCATCGACCAACCGTCGGAGACGATGTGGTGCAAGGTCAGCAACAGCACATGGTGTTCGTCGGCCATCACCACCAGCCGCCCGCGCAGCAGCGGGCCGCGCTCCAGGTCGAACGGCGCCGAGGCTTCGCCGTGAATCAAGGCATCCAGCGCCTGCTGGGGTTGTGGGTGGCGGCGCAGGTCCTGCACTTGCAGCGGCAGCACGTCTTCGGCCGGCACAATCAGCACCTGGGCGTCGTCGCCGTGTTGAGCAAAGCGGCTGCGCAGGGTTTCGTGGCGCGCCACAATCCGCGCCAGCGCCCGTTGCAGCGCCTCGACATGCAACTGCCCACGCAGGCGCAGGCCAATGGGGATGTTATAGGCGGTGTTGGCGCCTTCCATCAGTGCCAGAAACCACAGGCGCTGCTGGGCGAACGACAGTGGCACGGGTTCATCGCGGCTGGCCGGGAGAATATCCGGCAACGTGCTGCGCCCCGATTGGGCCAGGACTTCGGCGACCGCCGCCAGCTCGGCATTGGCGAACAGGTCGCCAAGGATCAGCTCGACACCCAGACGCTGGCGCACCTGGGAAACCATGCGCATTGCCAGCAACGAGTGCCCGCCCAACTCAAAGAAATGGTCGCGACGCCCGACGCGCGCCACGTGCAGTACATCGGCCCAGATCTGCGCCAGCACGCTTTCGATCTCGCCCTGGGGCGCCTCGTACTCGCGGGTAAACACCGCAGCCATGTCCGGCGCGGGCAAGGCCTTGCGGTCGAGTTTGCCGTTGGCGGTGAGCGGCAATGCCACGAGCTTCACGTAGGCAACCGGGACCATGTAGTCCGGTAGCTGCGCCACCAGATGGGCGCGGATATCGCCAACCGCCAACGGCGCGAACGACGGGTTTTCAGTGAAATACGCCACCAGCCGGTCCTCACGGACCAGCACCACCGCTTCCTGAATACCCGGCAATTGGTTGAGCTGGGTTTCGATCTCGCCCAGCTCGATGCGCACGCCACGGATCTTCACCTGGTCGTCGTTACGCCCCAGGTACTCGAGATTGCCGTCCGGCAGCCAGCGCGCCAGGTCGCCGGTGCGGTACATGCGCCCAGCGTTGAACGGGTCCTGCACGAAGCGCTCGGCCGTCAGCTCAGGGCGGTTCAGGTAACCGCGCGCTACGCCTTTGCCGCCCACGTACAGCTCGCCGGCAACCCCCAGCGGCACCGGCCGTTGCTGCTCATCCAGCAAGTACACCGTGGCATTCGCAACAGGCTTGCCGATATGCAGCGGCTGGCCCGTCTCCACCTTGCCGGACGTGGCGACCACCGTGGCCTCGGTGGGCCCGTAGTTATTGATCAACTCAAAACGCTGGGTCCGCGCGAACTGGCGCAGGCGATCACCGCCGATCAGCAAGGTGCGCAAGGTCGGGTGTTCGATCTGTTGGCTGAAGGCGTACTCGGCCACCGGCGTGGGCAAAAAGCACACGTCCAACGGCTGCGCGCACCACCACGCGAGCAAGGCGTCGATGTCTTCGGTGCCGTCATTGGCCGGCGGCAGGTGCAGGGTCGCGCCGACACACAGCGCCGGCCACACTTCCCAGGCCATCGCATCAAAGCCGAAACCGGCGACACTGGCGGTGTGGCGCCCGGCACACAGGTCAAAGGCGCGGCAATGCCAGTCCACCAGGTTGGCCACGGTGTGGTGTTCGACCATTACGCCTTTGGGTAGGCCAGTGGAACCGGAGGTGTAGATCACATAGGCGAGGTTGGAGGGCGTGACATCGACCGTGGGGTTGCTCGCCGAATGATGCTGCCAGGTAAAGCGGTCCAGGTTGATCACCGGCACTGGCAGCGCGGGCAGTCGGTCCAGCAGCCCCTGTTGCGTCAGCACCGCCACCGGCGCGCTGTCGGTGAGCAAATAATTGAGGCGTTCGGCCGGGTGGGACGGGTCCACCGGCACATAGCAGGCGCCGGCCTTGAGGATCGCCAGCAACCCGGCCAGGGTATCCAGGCCACGGCGGGCGACGATGGCCACGCGGTCGTCGGGCTTGACCCCCAGCGCCAGCAGGTGATGGGCCAACAGGTTGGCTTGCTGGTTCAGCTCGGCGTAGGTCAGTTGGCGGCCTTGCTGCACGGCGGCGATGGCCTCGGGCGTGCAGGCCGTCTGAGCTTCGATACGCCCGTGCAGCGTGGTGCCTTGAGGGAAGTCGGCGTGGGTCGCGTTGAACTGCTCCAGCACTTGTTGTTGTTCGGCGGCGGGCACGACCGAGACTTGATTGAGCGGTGTCTGTGGCGCCTGCTCCAGCGCAGTCACGAGGTTTTCCAGCGCGGTTTGCAGGTAGGCGCAGACGCGCTGCGGGTCCACCTGGGTGCTGGCGAGCAAGCTCAAGGCAAAGCCTTCGCCGAGGTCATCCACGCTCAGGGTCAGCGGGTAGTTGGTGCGTTCTTCGGCGCTGAGTGCCGCGATACCTTGCCAGGCCGACACGGCAGCGGCGCTGGCGGCCGGGGCGCTGTGGCGGTAATTGAGCAACGCGCTGAACAGCGGCGTCGGCGCGACCACGCCGCTGCAGCGCTGGGCCAGGGCCAACGCGGCGTGTTCGTGGCGCAGTAAGGTGGTCAGCCGCGCGTGGGTGGCCTTGACCCCGGCGCGCACGTCCTCGGCGCCCACGTCCACGCGAAACGGCAGCGTGTTGATGAAAATGCCCAGTGCCCGATCGGTGTCATGGCTGCCCTGCATGCGGCCCATCAATACGGTGCCAAACACCACGTGCTCTTTACCGGCCAGTACACCCAGCACCTGTGCCCAGCCCATGTGGAACAGGCTGGCGGCGCTCACCCCCAGTTGCCGGGCCTGCGCACGCAGGCGCTGGCCCAGCTGTGGTGCCAGGGGCAGGCTGACTTCGGCAATCCCGCGGGCATCGCCTTGCACGTCGTGCAGGCCAAATGGCAAGGTCGGCTCGCTGATGTCGCCGAGCATCTGGCGGAAGAAACTTTCGTGCTCCTGCTCGCTGATCCCCAACCGCGCCTGCGCCACATAGTTGCGAAACGGCACCGCCTGGCCCAGCGCTGCGCCCTGCCCCAGCAGGCACGCCTGCATTTCATGGCACACCACTTCCAGGGCGCTGTGGTCGAGGGCCATGTGGTGAAACAGCAAGGTGGCGACGATGCGCTGATTGGCCGGATCTTCGGCACGCACCAGGCGCAGCAGCGGCGCCTGGGTCACGTCGAGGCGATAGTGGCGGGCATCGAACAACGCGTGCAACTGCGCGGCGATATCGCCGTCAGCCGGGTCCAGCGCCAACACCTGCACCGGCAGTTGCGCCTGGCGCCAGACCACTTGCGACGGTTCCTGCAACCCGTCCCAGACCACGCCGGTGCGCAGGATGTCGTGGCGGTTCATCACGCTTTGCAGGGCGTGGGCAAAGGCCTCAAAACGCGCCAGGCTGTCGAACGCAAACTGCGACTGCATCACGTACGGGTCGCCCTGCTCGGCGCTGACATGATGGAACAGAATGCCTTCCTGCAGCGGCGCCAGTGGGTAGATATCCTGGATATTCGCCACGCCGCCATCGACTGTGGCGACGATGCGGTCGATCTCGTCCTGGCTCAGGGTCGACAGGGTCAGCATGGCCGGCGTGATGCGCTCGGCGCCCGCCGGGATGCCATTGGCCGGCACCGTCACTTCACCGGCCTTGGTCGGCGAATACTCACCGGCCTTGATCAACTCGATCAACGCCGGCTTGTGCTCGCGCAACGCGGCAAGAATCGCCGGGTCGCTCAGCGCCTGTTTATTGCCCTGCACCGACAACTGTTCGCCCTTGAGCGCCAGTTGCACATCCTTGGTTTTCAGCGTCGCCAACAGCTCAGAAATGCTCACAGGACGATCTCCATTCGTTCGGTTATGGCGGCGTAGCCGGCCAGCGTCGGCTGTTCGAACAACGCCCGCACATCGGCTTCCAGGCCTTCCTGGCGCAGGCGTCCGATCAAGCTCACGGCCAGCAGCGAGTGCCCGCCCAGTTCAAAGAAGTTGTCATGGCGCCCGACCCGCTCGACGTTGAGCAACTCGGCCCACAGCCGGGCCAGGAGGATCTCGGTATCACCCTCTGGCGCCGCGTACTCGCGTACGATCAGCGCGTCCATGCCCGGCGCAGGCAAGGCCTTGCGGTCGAGCTTGCCGTTGGGGCTCAGCGGCAGCGCGTCAAGGTGCATGAACAGCGCGGGCACCATGAAGTCCGGCAGGTGCTGCAGCAGGTGCGCGCGCAGTTGCTCGATGTCGGTGGGTACGCCGGTGTAGTAAGCGACCAGCCGGTCTTCGCGGGCCACCACCGCAGCCTCGTTGACCTGCGCATGTTCGAGCAGTCGCGCCTGGATTTCCCCCAGCTCGATGCGCAGGCCGCGGATTTTCACCTGGTCATCGTTGCGGCCCAGGTACTCGATATTGCCGTCGGGCAAGTAGCGGCCAACGTCGCCGGTGCGGTACAGGCGCCCATTCGTGAAGGGGTCCTTGAGGAAGCGTTCGGCAGTCAGCTCGGGGCGATTCAAGTAGCCACGCGCCACTTGCACGCCGCCGATAAACAGCTCGCCGACCACGCCCAACGGCACCGGCTGCAACTGCGGATCCAGCAGGTACATGCGCGTGTTGGCAATCGGCTTGCCGATCGGCGTGTTGTCCGGCACCTCGGGACGCGCGCAGTTCCAGGCGGTCACGTCCACGGCCGCTTCGGTGGGGCCGTACAGGTTGTACAGGCCGATGCCCGGCAGTAGCTGCTTGAAGCGCCGCACCAGGCTGCCCGGCAAGGCTTCGCCGCTGCACATTACGCGCACCAGGCCGGCCGCCTGGCTGACATCGCCGTGGGCCAGGAACACGTCAAGCATCGAGGGCACAAAATGCAGCGTGGTGATCTGTTCGGCCTCGATCACTTCGCACAGGTACTCAGGCTCTTTATGGCCACCCGGGCGCGCCATGACCAGGCGTGCGCCGGTGAACAGCGGCCAGAAGAACTCCCACACCGACACGTCGAAGCTGAACGGGGTTTTCTGCAGCACGCTATCACTGGCCTTGAGACCGTATGCGTCCTGCATCCACAGCAGGCGGTTGACCACCCCGGTGTGCTCGTTGATCACGCCTTTTGGCTGGCCGGTGGAGCCGGACGTGTAGATCACATAGGCCTGGTGCCGGGCGGTAAGGCCCGGCACGTGGGGGTTGCCAGCGGGTTGGTGCTGCCAGGTGGAGTGGTCCAGGTTGATCACCGGCACCTCACCCAGCAACGCGCGGGTGGTGTCTTGCGCGAGCACCACCACCGGCGCGCTGTCTTGCAGCATGTAGGCCAGGCGCTCGCGAGGATAGGCCGGGTCCAACGGCACATAGCCGCCGCCGGCCTTGAGGATCGCAAACAGGCCGATGACCATGTCCAGGCCGCGCTCCACGCAGATGCCTACGCGCGAATCCGGCTGCACGCCCCTTTCACGCAGCTGATGGGCCAGGCGGTTGGCGCGCTCGTTGAGCGCGCTGTAGGTCAGTTGCTGATCGCCGGACTTGACCGCCACAGCCTGCGGCGTGCGCTCGACCTGGGCTTCGAACAGGCCGTGCAGGGTTTGGTCGAGGTTGTAGTTGACGTCGGTGGCGTTGAATTCCACCAGCAGTTTTTGCCGTTCCTCACTGCCCACAATCGGCAGGCGATTGAGCGGTTGATGCGGCGCCTGCTCAAGGGCTTCAACCAGCCCTGACAAAGCGGTCTGCATGTAAGCGCACACGCGTTGCGCGTCGATTTGCGCCAGCGCGGTGACGTCATAACCATCGCCCAGGTCATCCACGTTCAAGGTCAGCGGGTAGTTGGTGCGCCCGTCGTTGACCAGCGTCTGCATGCCTTCCCAGGCCTGCTGCGCCTCGACCGACCGCGTGGCGGCGCCGCGATGGCGGTAGTTGAGCATTGAGCTGAACAACGGCGCCGGGGCTGCCACGCCGCTGCAGCGCTGGGCCAGCGCCAGCGACGCGTGTTCGTGCCCCAGCAGCGCGGTAAGCCGTGCATGGGTGGCCCGCACCGCAGCGCGCGCACCTTGTGCGTCGATGTCCAGGCGCAGCGGCAAGGTATTGATGAACACCCCCAGCGCGCGGTCGGCGCCCTCGCCGCCTTGCATGCGACCCACCAGCACCGTGCCGAACACCACGCTGTAGCGACCCGAGGTGGCCGCCAGTACCTGGCCCCACGCCAGGTGGAACAGGCTCGCCGTGCTCACGCCCAGCAACCGCGCCTGGGCGCGCAGCCGGCGGTTGAGGTCACTGTCCAGGCGCAGGCGGTGTTCCTGGATCGCGTTGCCGTCGCCGCGCACATCCTGCAAGCCGAACGGCAAGGTCGGCTCATCGACATCCCCGAGCATCTGGCGAAAGAACGCTTCATGTTCCTGTTCGCTTACGCCCAAACGCGCCTGGGCCACGTAGTTGCGGTACGGCATCGGCGCCGCTGTTGGCGCGGCGTGGCCAAGCAAGTGGCCCTGCATTTCGCGCAGCACCACGTCGAATGCGGTGTGGTCGAGGGCGATGTGGTGATAGAGCAGCACCACCACCACCCGCTGGTTGGCCGGGTCCCGGGCGTACTTGAGGCTGATCAACGGCGCCTGGCTGAGCGTCAGGCGATAGCGTCGCGCATCGAAACGCTCATGCAGGCCGGCCAGTACATCGCCTTGCAGGTGCAGCTCTTCACGCGGCAGTTCAGCCTTGCGCCACACCACTTGCAGCGGTTGCGCCAGGCCTTCCCAGACCACGCCGGTGCGCAGGATGTCATGGCGGTCGATGACCTGTTGCAGCGCCTGGGCAAAGGCGTTCAGGCGCTCAATGCTGTCGAACGCCAGGTGCGATTGCAGCAGGTACGGGTCGCCCTGCTCGGCGGTGATGTGGTGGTAGAGAATGCCCTCCTGCAACGGCGCCAGCGGGTAGATATCCTGCACATTGGCAGCGCCGCCGGGCACGCGGCTGACGACGTCGTCGAGGGTTGAGGGGTCGAGTTCCACCAACGGCAACATGTCCGGGGTGATGCGCTGGCAGTCGGCGGTGATGCGGTTGGCCGGCACCTGCACTTCGCGGCCACTGCCCACGGCGGTGGCCAACGCCGCGAGCGTGGGCTGGCTGAACAGCACACGCACGTCAGCACTGAGGCCGACCTGGCGCATGCGTTCGATCAGGCTGACCGCCAACAGCGAATGACCGCCCAATTCGAAGAAGTGGTCATGCCGGCCGACTTGCTCCACCTGCAACACCTCGGCCCAGATCCGCGCCAGGGTGGTTTCCACCGCGCCTTCCGGCGCTGCGTAATCGCGGCTCGGCAACGCGGCTTGGTCGGGTTGCGGCAAGGCCTTGCGGTCCAGCTTGCCGTTGGCGGTCAGCGGCAGCGTGTCGAGCCTGACGTAGGCTGCTGGCACCAGCGCGTCGGGCAGCTGTTGCTGCAGTTGCGCACGCACGGTTTCAATCGCCAGCGGCCAATGTTCGGTGAACCAGGCCACCAGACGCCCCTCGCGCACCAGCACCACGGCTTCGCGGATACCGTCCAGCGCGGCCAGGCGGCTTTCGATTTCGCCGAGTTCGACGCGCACACCGCGCACTTTGACCTGGTCGTCGTTACGGCCCAGGTACTCGATATTGCCGTCGGGCAGCCAGCGCACCAGGTCACCGGTGCGGTACATGCGCCCAGGGTTGAACGGGTCCTGCAGGAAGCGTTCGGCGCTCATCTGCGGGCGGTTCAAATACCCCCGCGCCACGCCACGGCCGCCCACATACAGCTCACCGGCGACACCCACCGGCACCGGGCGCAACTGTGCGTCGAGCACGTACACGCTGGCATTGGCGATGGGCCGGCCGATATGCAACGCCTGCCCGGCGCGCACGCGGCCGGAGGTGGCGACCACCGTGGCCTCGGTAGGCCCGTAATTGTTGATGACCGCAAAGCGCCGCTCCTGGGTAAATTGACGCAGGCGATCACCGCCGATCAACAGGATGCGCAAGGTCGGGTGGTGCAGGTTCTGACTGAAGGCGTACTCGGCCACTGGCGTGGGCAGGAAGCTGACGTCCAGTGGCTGCGCCAGCCACCAGGCGAGCAATTCGTCGATGTTTTCATTGCCGACCTCCGCAGGCGGCACGTGCAAGGTCGCGCCTGCACAGAGTGCTGGCCAGACCTCCCAGGCCATCGCGTCAAAGCCAAACCCGGCGACGCTGCTGGTGTGGCTGCGCGCGTCCAGGCCGAAGGCCTCGCAATGCCAGTGCACCAGGTTTTCCACGGTGCGGTGTTCGACCATCACGCCTTTGGGCTGGCCGGTGGAGCCGGAGGTGTAGATCACGTAAGCCAGGTGCGCCGGGGTCAGGCCGGCCAGCTGCGGGTTGCTGACGGCGTGGTGCCGCAAGCACTCGTCGAACAGGTCGACAGTGGCCTGCGTGCCCAGCAGGTCACGGGTGCTTGCCTCGGCCAAGACCGCTACCGGCGTGCTGTCCTGCAACAGGTAGGCGATACGTTCGGCGGGGTAAGCCGGGTCGATAGGCACGTAGCCGGCGCCGGCTTTGAGAATGCCCAGCAGCCCGACCAGCATCTGCGGGCCACGGCGACAGCAGATCGCGACACGGTCATCCGGCTGCACGCCGAGTGTCAACAGGTGGTGGGCCACCTGGTTGGCGCGTTGATTGAGCTGCTGATAGGTCAGGACTTCGCCGTCCTGCTGCACGGCAATCGCGTGAGGCTGACGTTCGACCTGGGCTTCGAAGGCGCCGTGCACGGTGTGCCCGGTCGGGAAGTCTGCGGCCGTTGCGTTGAATTCGCGCAGCAGGGTTTCGCACTCTGCCGGCGGCAGCACTGGCAATTGATTTAGCGGGGTGCTCACCGAGCGTTCCAACGTCGCCACCAACTGCTCCACGGCGCCGTGCATGTAGCCACACAAGCGCTGGGCGCCGATCTGCGGCAGTGCCAGCACGCTCAGGCCAAAGCCTGTGCCGAAGTCATCGACGCTGAGGGTCAGCGGGTAATTGCTGCGTTCCTCACCGCCCAGCAGTTGCACGCCTTCCCAGATGCCGTGGCCATCGCGGGCCATTTCGCCGGGGGTGCTGTGACGGTAATTGAGCAAGGCGCTGAACAACGGCACGGCCGTCGGTACGCCGCTGCAACGCTGGGCGAGGGCCAACGACGCATGCTCGTGCCCCAGCAGCGCGCTCAAGCGGGTATGAGTCGCCTTGACGGCCGCCGCAGCAGCGCACGCCACATCGACGCGCAACGGCAAGGTGTTGATGAACATGCCCAACGCACGGTCAGCGCCCTCACCTGCCTGCATGCGCCCCATCAGCACCGTGCCGAACACCACCTCATCACGCCCGGACACCAGCCCCAGCACTTGCGCCCACGCCAGGTGCATCAGGCTGGCCGCACTCACCCCCAGCACCCGCGCCTGTTCACGCACCCGCATTGCCAACGCGGCGTCCAGCGGCTGTTCGGCCTCTTCGATAGCGCGGCCGTCGCCCTGCACGTCCTGCACGCCAAAGGGCAAGGTCGGCTCATCGACATCGGCGAGCATGTCGCAAAAGAACTGCTCGTGTTCCGCCACGCTGACACCGAGGCGCGCCTGGGCCACGTAGTTGCGAAACGGTGCAGCGTCAGGCAGTGCCTCGGCCTGGTTGAACAGGAACGCACGCATCTCCTGGCCGACCACTTCCATGGCGGTATGGTCGAGCGCCAGGTGATGGAACAACAGGATTGCCGCGACCCGATTATTCGCCGGGTCCTGGGCATAGACCATGCGCAGCAGCGGCGCCTGGGTGATGTCCAGGCGATAGTGGCGGGCATCGAAACGTTCGTGCAGTTGCTCGATAACGCCGCCCTCAGCCGGGTCCAGAACAACCTCTTGCACCACCAGCCGAGCCTCGCGCCAGACCACTTGCACCGGGCTGTCCAGACCCTCCCAGACCACGCCGGTGCGCAGGATATCGTGACGGGCCGCCACCTGTTGCAGCGCGCCCATGAAGGCGTGCAAACGCTCAAGGCTGTCAAACGCCATGCGCGACTGCAACAGGTACGGGTCACCCTGCTCGGCGCTGATATGGTGATAAAGAATGCCTTCCTGCAGCGGCGCGAGCGGGTAGATATCCTGCACATTGGCCGCGCCACCCGGCACCGTGGCGGCGATGCGCTCGATCGCCGCCTGGTCGAGTTGCACCAGGGTCAGCATCGACGGCGTTATCTGGGCGCAGCCGGCTGGAATGCCATTGGCAGGCACCTCGACCTCACGCCCGCTGCCGACTGCCGCTGCCAGCGCCGCCAGGCTTGGCTGGCTGAACAGCACACGCACATCCGCGCTCAAGCCCACCTGACGCATGCGCTCAATCAGGCTCACCGCCAGCAAGGAATGCCCGCCCAACTCGAAGAAATGATCATGCCGGCCGACACGCTCAAGCTTGAGCACGTCCTGCCAGATCTGCGCCAGCAAGGTTTCCACCTCGCCCTCCGGCGCCTCGTAACCCCGGCTGAGCAGCGCGCTCTGATCGGGTACGGGCAGGCCCTTGCGGTCGAGCTTGCCGTTGGCGGTCAGTGGCAACAGTGCCAGCCACACGTAGGCCGACGGCACCATGTAGTCCGGCAACCGGCCTTGCAGATGAGCGCGCAGTGCCTGGATGTCCAAGGGTGCCTGGGCGGTGTAATACGCCACCAGGCGCTTGTCGCCCGGCTCGTCTTCGCGGGCCAGCACCACCGCGTCTTTTACGCCGGGGAACGCGGCCAGGCAGGTTTCGATTTCGCCCGGCTCGATACGAAAACCGCGGATCTTGACTTGCAGGTCGTTACGCCCCTGGTACAGCAAGGTAGCGTCGGCCTGCCAGCTGGCCAGGTCGCCGGTGCGGTACAGCAGGCCTTCGCCGAAGGGGTTGGGAATGAATTTTTCTGCCGTCAATTGCGGCTGGTTCAAATACCCGTTGGCCACACCGGCGCCGCCGATATACAGCTCGCCAACCACACCCAGCGGCAGCGGTTGCTGGCGCGCGTCGAGCACGTAGGCCTGGGCATTCGCGATGGGGCGACCAATCGGGATACTGCCCGCACCCGGCGCGGTGATTTCAAAGGTGGTGGAGAACGTGGTGGCCTCGGTTGGGCCATAGCCATTGAGCAGATGCTGGGGTTTGCCGTGCTGCAGCACACGGCCGATCACCTGCGGGTCGAGTACATCGCCGCCGACGATCAGGTAGCGCAGTTGGCGGAACACCGGCAGCAACGCATCGGCGTATTGATGGAACAGGCCTGCGGTCATCCACAACACGCTGACGGCTTGCTCCTGCAACAGCGAGGCAAACGCCGCCTGGGACAGCAGCACCGCATGCTCGACCACCACCACACAACCGCCGTTGAGCAACGGCGCCCACACGTCGAGGGTGCTGGCATCGAAGGCCGGGTTGGAGGCGAATGCCACGCGGTCGCGCTCATTGAAATCGGCATAGCCGTTGTTCAGCACCAGGCGCGAGATCGCGCGGTGCGGCACTTGCACGCCTTTGGGGGCACCGGTGGAGCCGGAGGTGTACATGATGTACGCCACGCTTTGCGCCGACTGGGCCAGGTCGGGGTTGCGCGGCGACTGCGCGTCCAGGTTCAGGTCGGCCAGGGTATTGAGCACGCGGTGCGCACCGCTGTCCTGCACCATGAAGGCCTGGCGCTCGACCGGCGCATTGACGTCCAGCGGCACATACACCGCCGCGCACTTGAGGATCGCCAGTTGGCACACGAGTAAATCCAGCGAGCGAGGCAGTGCGATCGCCACGCTTTCGCCCGGCTGCACGCCCTGGCTGATCAGGTGGTGGGCCAAGCGGTTGGCACGGCGATTGAGGTCGCGATAACTCAACGACAGCGCGCCCTGCACCGCCGCCACAGCGTCGGGACGGGCCAGCGCCTGAGCTTCGAACAGTTGGTGCGCCGTGAGCTGCGACGGGTAGTCACGCGCGGTGGCGTTGAAAGCCACCAACAGTTGGTGGCGTTCGGCAGCCGGCAGGATCGACACGGCCTGCAAGGGTGTGGTCGGCGCTTGTTGCAGCGCGGTCACCAGATGGCTCAACGCGGTGAGCATGTAGGCGCCCACGCGCTGTACATCCAGGCTGTTCACGCCCTGCACGGTCAGGGAAAACCCGCTGCCCAGGTCATCGACGTTCAGCACCAGCGGATAGTTGCTGCGTTCTTGCGAACTGAGAATCTCGATCCCGGACGCGGCGAACGGGCTGTCTCCCGGGGCTTCGCCCGGCGCGCTGTGGCGGTAATTGAGCAGCGTGCTGAACAGCGGCAACGAACCCGGTACGCCGCTGCAACGCTGTGCCAGCGACAGTGAGGCATGCTCATGCCCAAGCAACTGCGCCAGGCGCGCGTGGGTGGCGCGCACGCCGGCTTGCACACTGACGGCGCCGAGGCTGACGCGCAGCGGCAAGGTGTTGATGAACATCCCCAGCGCACGGTCGGCACCTTCGCCGCCCTGCATACGGCCCAGCAACACGGTACCGAACACCACGTCCTGCTGGCCGGAGACCTGGGCCAACACCTGGGCCCAGGCCAGGTGCACCAGGCTGGCGGTGCTCACGCCAAGTTGCCGCGCCTGTTCGCGCAGGCCATGACTGAGCGCCGGCTCCAGTGGCACGTGCGCGTCGACGATGCCGCTGCCGTCGCCATTCACGTCCTGCAAACCGAACGCGAGCGTCGGCTCGTCGATATCGCCCAGCATGTCGCTGAAGAAGGCTTCGTGTTGCGCCTGCGTCACCCCCAAGCGCGCCTGGGCCACGTAGTTGCGGTACTGCACCGCGTCCGGCAGTTGCGCGCTGGTGCCGGCGAGGCTGGCGCTCATTTCTTCGACCAGCACTTGCAAGGCGGTGTGGTCGAGCAGGATGTGGTGCAGCAGCAGAATGCCGACGTAACCGCCCTGCTGCTCGGCGTAGCCAAAGTGCATCAGTGAAGCGCGCGACAGGTCGAGGCGATAATGGCGTGGATCGAAGCGTTGTTGCAGTAGCGCCAGGGCATCAAGGCCGTGCGCGTCAATGCGCTCAACCGCCAAGGGTGCCTGGCGCAGCACTACCTGCACCGGTTCATCCAGGCCTTCCCAGACAATCCCGGTGCGCAGGATGTCGTTGCGTTCAATCACGCTGTGCAGCGCCTGGATAAACGCATCCACCGCCGCTTGGTCGGCAAAGCGCAACTGCACCTGCAACACGTAGGGGTCGCCCTCGGTGGTTGCCAGGTGGTGGTAAAGAATGCCGGCCTGCAACGGCGCCAGACCGTAGATGTCCTGCACGTTGGCAATGCCGCCAGGCACGCTTTCGAGGATGTGATCGATAGCGGCCTGGTCCAGGACCACCAGAGGCAGCATGTCCGGTGTGATGCGCTCGCAGGGGTCGACGATCAGGTTGGCCGGCACCTGCACCTCCTGCTGCCCGCCCACCGCCGCGGCCAGTGCAGCCAACGTGGGTTGGCCGAACAGCACGCGCACATCACAGCTCAAGTCCACTTGACGCATGCGTTCGATCAGCTTGACCGCCAGCAGCGAGTGGCCGCCGAGTTCGAAGAAATTATCGTCGCGGCCGACCTTGTCGAGCTTCAACAACTGCTGCCAGATACTGGCGATGGCGGCTTCAACCGCACCTTGCGGGGCGGCATAGTCACGCCGCGCCAGCGCGTCGGCGTCCGGTGCGGGCAAGGCCTTGCGGTCGAGTTTGCCGTTGGTGGTCAGCGGGAATTGATCCAGCCGTACGAAGGCGCTGGGCACCATGTACTCGGCCAGGCTGAGCAGCAGGTGATCACGCAGCTCGGCAGCCCCAAGTTCACGCTCGGCGATCACGTAGGCCACCAGGCGTTTGTCGCCCGGTGCGTCTTCACGGGCAATCACCACCGCATCACGCACGCCGTCGGCGGTGGCCAGACGCGCCTGGATTTCACCCAGCTCGATACGGAAACCACGGATCTTCACCTGGTCGTCGTTGCGGCCCAGGTACTCGACACTGCCGTCGGGCAGCAGGCGGCCAAGGTCACCGGTCTTGTACATGCGCAGGCCGGTGGCCGGGTCGGCCAGGAAACGCTCGGCATTGAGCGCGTCACGGTTGAGGTAACCCCGCGCCACCCCGGCGCCGCCGACGTACAGCTCGCCGACCACACCAAACGGCAACGGCTCGCGACGCTCATCCAGCACGTACAGCTGCAGGTCGGGAATGCGCACGCCTATCGGGCTGACGCCGACCAACTGCGCGTCCGCGGCCTCCAGCGCGCGATAGGTCACGTGCACGGTGGTTTCGGTGATGCCGTACATATTGACCAGTTGCGTACCGGCATTGATGGCGCGGGCGTACCACGGCTTAAGCATGCCGGGCTCAAGGGCTTCGCCGCCGAAAATGACCTGACGCAAGGAGTGCGACTGGGCGCTTTGGGCCGCAATCAACTGGCGGAACGCGCTTGGCGTCTGGTTGAGAATGCTCACGCCCGCGTCGCAGATCAGCGCGTAGCACTCATCCGGCGAACGGCTGACCAGTTGCGGCACGATCAGCAATTGGCCGCCGTGCATCAGCGCGCCCCAGATTTCCCACACCGAGAAATCGAACGCGAAGGAATGGAACAGCGCCCATACATCATTGCGGTTGAAACCGAACCAGTGGTCAGTGGCGGTGAACAGCCGTGCGACCTGGCGATGTTCGATCATCACGCCTTTAGGCAGGCCGGTGGAGCCCGAGGTGTAGATCACGTAGGCCAGGTTCGCCGGGCTGAGGGGGATGCGCGGGTTGACGATGGATTCGCCGCGCAGGCTGTTGAGGTCGATCTGCGCCAGCTCGCCCACCAAGTGGCGGGTGTTGGCTTGCACCAGCACGGCCAGCGGTTCGCTGTCAGCCAGGGTGTAGGCGATGCGCTCCAGCGGGTAAGCCGGGTCAATCGGCACATAACCGGCGCCGGCCTTGAGGATGCCCAACAGACCGATGATCATCTCGGGGCCACGTTCAACGCAGATCGCCACGCGGTCATCCGGGCGCACACCTTGCGCAAGCAAACGGTGGGCGACCTGGTTGGCGCGTTCATTGAGTTGGCGATAGGTCAGGCGCTGAGTGTCGAAGCGCACGGCGATGGCTTCGGGACGGGCGGCGGCATGGGTTTCGACTTGCTGATGGATCAGGGCGGTGTCGGCGTAGTGCGCGGGGCTTTGATTGAGGCGGTGCAGCAGGTGGTGGCGCTCGGTGTCAGGCAGGATATTCAGGCCGCTCAGCGGCTGATCCGGTCGCTGCTCCAACGCATCGGCCAGGCTGTGCAGCGCGGTGTGCAGGTAAGCCGCGACATGTTTTGCGCCGATGACGGCATCGACCATCACCGTCAGTGCAAAGTCTTCGCCCAGGTCATCCACGTTGACGGTCAGCGGGTAGTTGGTGCGCTCCTGGGCGCCGAGCACCTGGATGCCTTCGGCCACGTCGATGACAGCGGCCATATCGGTAGCGGCGCTGTGACGGTAATTGAGCATGGCGCTGAACAGCGGCGTCGGCGCCGCCACACCACTGCAACGCTGAGCCAGGGCCAGCGACGCATGTTCGTGGTTGAGCAAAGCCGTCAGACGCGCATGGGTGGCCTTGACCCCGGCGCGCACGCCCTGCTCGCCCACATCCACGCGTAATGGCAAGGTATTGATAAACATGCCCAGGGCCCGCTCACCGCCTTCGCCGGCGCCCATACGGCCAAGCATTACCGTGCCGAACACCACCGCGTCACGACCGGACACCACGCCCAATACACGCGCCAATGCCAGGTGCATCATGCTCGCCACGCTCACGCCCAATGGTCGCGCCAGGCTGCGCAGACGCCGGCTGAGGGCGCTGTCCACGGGGATGCGTGCCTCGTCGATGCCCTGCCCATCGCCTTGCACATCCTGCAAACCGAAGGGCAAGGTCGGCTCATCGATATCGGCCAGCATTTCGCGGAAGAACGCCTCGTGCGCCTGCTCGCTGACGCCGTGGCGCACCTGGGCGATGTAGCCGCGAAACGCGACCGGCGCACCCGCCTGGGCTTGCTCGCCGGCCAGGTACAACTGGATTTCATGGCGCACCACATCAAGGGCGGTGTGGTCGAGGATGGTGTGGTGGAACAGCAGCATCGCCACCACCCGACTGTTGGCCGGGTCGTCGGCAAACACCAGGCGCAGCAGCGGCGCCTGGCCAAGGTCCATGCGGTAGGTGCGTGCGTCGTAGCGCGCGAGCAATTGGGCCAGGGCGTCGCCGCCCTTGAAGTGCGCTTCTTCGCACACCAGGTTTGCCTTGCGCCATACCACTTGCAGCGGCTCGTCGAGGCGCTCCCACGCCATGGAGGTGCGCAGGATATCGTGACGGTCGATGACCCATTGCAACGCTTGCGCAAAGGCGCTCAGGCGTGCGCGGCTGTCGAACACAAACTGCGCGTGCAGCACGTAAGGGTCGCCCTGCTGCGCCGAAAGGTGATGGTAAAGCATGCCTTCCTGCAGCGGCGCCAGCGGGTAGATGTCCTGCACATTCGCCGCGCCGCCGGGGATGGCCGCGACGATACGGTCGATGGCCGACTGGTCGAGGCTGACCAGCGGCAGCATGTCCGGGGTAATCCGGTAGGCCGGGCTCAGCCAGTCGCCGCCCTGCTCGGCCACCCACTCAAGCAAGCGCGGCTTGTGCGCGATCAGTTGATCCCACAGCGCATCATCCAGCGCTTCGTCGTCGCCCAGGATGATCAGGTCGCCTTCTTCCAGTTGCAGACGGATCGCGTGGGTGGAAATCGCTGCCAATAATTCGCTGAACTGCATGGGGGTAACCTGCCTGATAAGTCACGGTGAAGGAGAAAGTCCGTTTTCAGCTGCCGTTAGGATCGGGTGTGCTGGGCGCCTGAAAAAAAGCAGGCGCAGCCGCAAGCCTGAAGAGGCTTCCGGCAGGCTTGGAAAATTAAGGGATTTGGCAGGCGGGGAGTGACATGGGAAGCGGGGACAAGCGGAAATCGGCCAGAGTTCAGTTTTATTGACGCTACAGACTGTCGATATGCCGATAGTCCAGGTTCAGCGCCAGCGCCAGCTGTGCTGCTCGCCCAAGTGTGATCGGGCCGCGCTCAATATCCACCAGCAGCCCCGGGCAATCGAGCGCTGGCAAACCGGCAATATCCTTGAGCCGGCCATCGGTGATCACCAGCAGACGCTGTCGCTCGGCGGGGTAACGCTGGCGTCGCGCCTGCAGCCAATGCCCCGCCTCGGACAGCGCCGCCAGCAACGGCGTGCCGCCACCCGCGCCGAGTTGCGCCAGCCATCCGGTCAAGCCTTTGGCGGCCTTCAAGCCCTGCACTTGCCAGGTGGGCGACGGCCCGCTGGCCGTGAGTAATGCCATGCGCGCGCGTTGGCGGTAGGCATCGTCGAACAGCTGCGCGAGCAGGCCTTTGGCGTCGCTCAACGCACCATGGCGCCGCGTGGAGGCCGAGGCATCGACGATCACCAGCCACAACTCGTGGGCCGCGCGGGTGCGCAGGTGGTAGCGCACATCCTCACGGCAGTGCGGCCGCCCGCCGAGCAAGGTGCCCGGCCAGTTGATCGTGCCGTGTTTGGCGCTGCGCGCCTTGCCGTGCCTGCCGTTGTCCAGTCGCCCCGCCTTGGGCCGGGCATCCGCCCCCGCGTCAGGACGAGGGCGAATGCCTAAGGCTTTTTTGGCCAGGCAGGCACTTCCCGGCGTGCGCCCGTGGGCAAGGCTGGCGCGGGCATGTCGCCCCACTGGCCCTGGCCGGGTGAAGAGTCGGAAGGTTTGGGGGCCTGGCCTTGATTGGGCGGGCTCGCCGGCGGGGATTGCTCTTGCCGACGATGGCGCAAGGCAAACTCGGCCACGGCTTCGATGTCTTGCTCGGCGATGGCGGTCGCGCCACGCCAGGCGGCATGGGCGCGTGCGCCGCGCAACCACACCAGGTCCGCGCGCAGGCCGTCGACACCGGCGGCGAAACAGCGCTCGGTGATCTGCGCCAGGGATTGGTCATCCAGCTCAATGCTGTCGAGCCGCGCCCGCGCCTGCGTGCAACGCTCACGCAAGGCGCCTTGCTGCTCGGCCCATTGGGCGCAGAACGCGGCGGGATCGCTGTCGAAATCCAGGCGCCGACGAATGATTTGCCCACGCTCGGCGGGCAGGGTTTGCCCGCTCAACGCCACGTTGAAGCCGAAACGGTCGAGCAGTTGCGGGCGCAACTCGCCCTCCTCCGGGTTCATGGTGCCGATCAGCACGAAGCGCGCCGAATGCCGATGCGAGATGCCATCGCGCTCGATCAGGTTGGTGCCGCTGGCGGCGACGTCCAGCAGCAGGTCCACCAGGTGATCGGCGAGCAAATTGACTTCATCGACGTACAGCACACCGCCGTCGGCCTTCGCCAGTACGCCAGGGGAAAACTGCGCGCGGCCTTCGCCCAATGCGGCGTCCAGGTCCAGCGTGCCGACCAGGCGTTCTTCGGTGGCGCCCAACGGCAGGGTGACGAACTGGCCGCTGGCGAGCAGGTCCGCCAGACCACGCGCCAGGGTCGACTTGGCCATGCCGCGCGGGCCTTCGATCAGCACGCCGCCGATTTTCGGGTCGATGGCGGTCAGGCACAGCGCCAGTTTCAGTTCATCGGCGCCGACCACGGCGGACAGCGGGAAATGTGGAATGTCGGTCATGCAAGTTCTCGTTAAATTCTGCGGCACAGGCAATCCCCTGAGGTGGCCGGGCTTATCGTGGCTAGCGCTCGCCACAACAAGCCCGCTCGCCACATGTCTGCTTGCCACAACAAAGCTGCTCGCGACAACAGTCGGTGCTCGTACGCTAGCTGTCTTCTTCTATGTCCAGCAACAGGTTTTCCAACGCCTCGCGGTATGCGCCGGGTTCTTGCCACAGGCCACGTTGCTGGGCTTCGAGCATGCGTTCGGTCATGTCGCGCAACGCGTCAGGGTTGTGCTGCTGCACGAAGGCTCGGGTGTCAGCGTCAAGCAGGTAAGCGTCGGCAAGCAAAGCGTATTGGTGATCATCGATCAGCGCCGTGGTGGCATCGAACGCGAACAGGTTGTCTACCGTCGCGGCCATTTCGAACGCACCTTTATAGCCATGGCGCTTCACGCCTTCGATCCACTTGGGGTTGGCCGCGCGGGCACGGATCACCCGGTTCAGCTCTTCCTTCAAGGTGCGGATCTTGGGCAAGTCCGGCTGGCTGTGGTCGCCATGGTAACTGGCGGCCTTGTCGCCGCTCAGGGTTTCCACAGCGGCGAGCATGCCGCCCTGAAATTGGTAGTAGTCGTTGGAATCGAGCAGGTCGTGCTCGCGGTTGTCCTGGTTTTGCAAGACCGCCTGCACCTGGCTCAGGCGCTGGGCGAACTGTTCGCGGGCGGCGGTGCCTTCATCGGAACCACCGTAGGCGTAGCCGCCCCAGTTCAAGTAGACCTCGGCCAAATCCTCGCGGCTCTGCCACAGCCGTGCGTCGATCGCGCCTTGGACGCCTGCGCCGTAAGCCCCCGGTTTGGCGCCGAAGATGCGCCAGCCGGCTTGTTTTGCAGCGGCGCTCTCATCCAGACCGGCGCTGAGCAGTGCCTCACGTTCGCTACGCACCTTGGCCGCCAGCGGGTTCATGTCATCCGGTTCATCCAGCGCCGCCACCGCCTGCACCGCCGCGTCGAACAGGCGGATCAGGTTGGCGAAGGCATCACGGAAGAACCCGGACACGCGCAGCGTTACGTCAACGCGCGGACGGTCCAGGAGGCTGATCGGCAGGATTTCAAAGTCGTCCACGCGCTGGCTGCCCGTGGCCCAGACCGGGCGCACGCCCATCAGCGCCATGGCCTGGGCGATATCGTCGCCGCCGGTGCGCATGGTCGCGGTGCCCCATACCGACAGGCCGAGCTGGCGCAGATGATCGCCGTGGTCCTGCAGGTGCCGTTCAAGGATCAGGTTGGCGGACTGGAAGCCGATACGCCAGGCCGTGGTGGTGGGCAGGTTGCGCACATCCACGCTGAAGAAATTGCGCCCGGTGGGCAGCACGTCCAGGCGTCCACGGCTCGGCGCGCCGCTGGGGCCGGCCGGTACGAAGCGACCGCTCAAGGCATCCAGCAAGCCGCGCATTTCCGCCGGCCCGCAGGCATCCAGGCGTGGCGCGACGACGATGCGCAGGCTCTCGATGACCGACTTCACGTCTTCCCAGCCGGGCTCTTCAAGCTGCTCAAGCGGCCCTTCCAGCGCCTGTTCGATCAAACGCGCGGCATACAGCTCCAGGCGCTCGCGGGTATCACCGGCGGTGCGCCACAGCTGTTGATCGATCTTTTGCAAGACCTCGGGTCGGCGCCCGGTCCAGGGCTCGGCCAGGGCGCAATCGAGCGGGTCAAAACCCAGCTCGAAGGCCTTGGCCAATACGCGCAGCAAACTCGATTGCGGGCCACGGCCATCGCCGCGCGGAATGCGCAGCAAGGCCAACAAGGTGTCGATGCGCAAGCGGCCGTCGGGCGACTCGCCAAAGATATGCAGACCGTCGCGGATCTGCGACTCCTTCAAGTCACACAGGTAGGTGTCCAGGCGCGGCAGCCAGACCGCGGCGTCGGCGTCGTTATCCAGCTCAAGTTCCTGGTCGATACGGGTTTCGCGTACCAGCTTGAGGATGTCTTTTTGCAGTTCGAGCGCGCGGCGCGGGTCGAGCAATTGCGCCTCGTAGTACTCGTCCGCCAACAGCTCAAGGTTGCGCAACGGGCCGTAGGTTTCGGCGCGGGTCAGCGGCGGCATCAGGTGGTCGATGATCACCGCCTGGGTGCGGCGCTTGGCCTGGGCGCCCTCGCCCGGGTCATTGACGATAAAGGGATAGATGTTCGGCAGCGGCCCCAGCAGCGCATCGGGCCAGCAATTTTCCGACAGCCCCACGCCTTTGCCCGGCAACCATTCGAGGTTGCCGTGCTTGCCGACGTGGATCACGCCGTGGGCGCCGTAGGTGTGGCGCAACCAGAAGTAAAACGCCAGGTAGCCGTGCGGCGGCACCAGGTCCGGGTCGTGGTACACCGCACTGTGGTCGACCTGATAACCGCGCGCGGGCTGGATGCCGACGAAGGTCTGGCCCAGGCGCAGGCCGGCGATCATCATGCGCCCGTCGCGGCACATCGGGTCGTTGTGCGGCGTGCCCCAGCGCTCCATGACCGCTTGGCGATTGGCCTCGGGCAAGCGTTTGAACATTGCCTCGTAGTCGTCCAGGCCCAGGCTTTGATGACACGGGCGCAGGTCGAGGCTGTCCAGGTCATTGGTGACGCCACCGAGCAGTTCATGGATCAGCGCGGTGCCGCTGTCGGGCAATTCACTCGGCACCGGGTAACCTTCGGCTTGCAGCGCGCGCAGGATATTCAGCGCTGCTGCCGGTGTGTCCAGCCCCACGCCATTGCCGATGCGGCCGTCACGGGTCGGGTAGTTGGCGAGGATCAGCGCAATACGTTTTTGTGCATTCGGCACCCGCGCCAACTCGACCCAGCGCCGTGCCAGCTCGGCGACAAAATCCATGCGCTCGGGCGCGGCGCGGTAGCACACCACGTCGGACTGGCTGCGCTCGCTGCGCCAGGCCAGGTCCTTGAAGCTGATCGGCCGGCTGATGATGCGCCCGTCCAGCTCCGGCAAAGCGATGTGCATGGCCAGGTCGCGCGGGCCGAGGCCTTGTTCGCTGGCCTCCCAGCCGGGCTGATTGTCCTGGGCGCAAATCGCCTGGATCACCGGGACATTGCGACGAAACGGGCGCAGGTGCGGCGCTTCGGGGCTGGATTGGGCAAAGCCGGTGGTATTCAGAATCACCGCCGCCTGCACTTCATCCAGCAAGTCCTCGACCACTTTCAGGCAGCCGGGCTCTTTCAGACTGGCCACCGCCATCGGCAACGGGTTGAGGCCTGCCGCCTGCAAGCGCTGGCAGAACACGTCGATAAAACCGGTATTGGCCGCCTGCAAATGCGAGCGGTAGAACAGCACCGCCGCCACCGGAACATCGGCCTGCCAGTCCGCCAGCCAATCATTGAGGCGAGCGTTGGCTTTGTGCGGGTGATAAATCGCGGTGCGCGGCAGGGTTTGCGGCTCGGACCAGACGTAGTCGCGGCCCAGGTAGCTGCTCGCCAGGCAGCGATAGAAATCCAGCGCATTGCCCAGGCCGCCCTGGCGCAGGAAGTGCCAGAGCCGATCGCGCGCTTGAGCGTCTACGGTGCTCAAGCCGCTGAGTTCCGGGTCTGGGCGATCATCGCCCGGCACCAGAATCAGTTGTACGCCGCGCTCGGCCAGCTCCACCAGGCGTTCAATGCCGTAGCGCCAATAACCGATGCCACCGTGCAGCGAAATCAGGATGACCTTGGCGTGGCGCAGCACCTCATCGACGTACAGGTCGACCGAGGCATGGTTTTGCACCTGCATCGGGTTGGCCAGGCGAACGCTGGGGTAGTCGTCGGGCAACTGCTGAGCCGCTTCGGCCAGCAGCGCCAGGCTGGAGTCGCCGCTGCACAGGATCACCAGTTCAGCGGGGGTTTGGCCTAAGTCGGCGATATTGTCGTCCGAGACGAAACCACCGGGCTGGGTCCTGAGAAGGTGCATGGGTTAAACGCTGAGGGCGGCGCGCAGTTGCGCTTCAAGACCCGCCGCATCCAGTTCCTGGCCGATCAGCACCAGGCGCGTGATGCGCGCTTCGTCGGCGCCCCAGGCGCGGTCGAAGTGTTTGTCGAAACGCGTGCCCACGCCCTGAATTAACAGGCGCATCGGCTTGTTCGGGATTGCCGCAAAACCTTTGACGCGCAGGATGCCGTGTTGCACCACCAACTGGGTCAGGGCGTCGAGCAGCAGCGCTTCGTCGGCTTGCGGCAGGTCGATGGAGATGGAGTCGAAGGCGTCGTGATCGTGGTCATGGTCGTCTTCACCGTCGTGGTGATGATCGTGATGGCTGTGGCGACCGTCGATGTGTTCTTCGGAGCCGGCGCCCAAGCCAATCAGCACATCCAGTGGCAGGCGACCGCTGCTGGCTTCGATGATTTTCACCGCGGGCGGCAGCTCTTCGGCGACTTCCAGGCGCACGCGGGCCAGGTCTTCAGGGCTGATCAGGTCGGACTTGTTGAGGATCACCAGGTCGGCGCTGGCCAGTTGGTCGGCGAACAGCTCGTGCAGTGGCGACTCGTGGTCCAGGTTCGGGTCGAGTTTGCGCTGGGCGTCGACCTGGTCCGGGAACGCGGCGAAGGTACCGGCGGCCACGGCCGGGCTGTCGACCACGGTGATCACGGCGTCAACCGTGCAGGCGCTGCGGATTTCCGGCCACTGGAAGGCCTGCACCAACGGTTTTGGCAGGGCCAGGCCTGAGGTTTCGATGAGGATGTGGTCGAGGTCGCCGCGACGGGCGACCAGTTCGCGCATGACCGGGAAGAATTCTTCCTGCACGGTGCAGCACAGGCAGCCGTTGGCCAGTTCGTAGACGCGGCCGTTGGCTTCTTCTTCGGTGCAACCGATGGAGCACTGCTTGAGGATTTCACCGTCGATGCCCAACTCGCCGAACTCGTTGACGATCACGGCGATGCGACGGCCCTGGGCGTTGTCGAGCATGTGGCGCAGCAAGGTGGTTTTGCCCGAGCCGAGAAAGCCGGTAACGATGGTGACGGGGAGTTTGGCCAGTGTTTTCATCGGATGCCCTTTGGGGCGGGCATACGGGACGATAGGCCCTGCGGCGGCGCGCAGGAGCGGATTTCGTCACCGGATCACCCCGCCCGGTTGAAGTAGAAAATCGGTTACGAGGCAGGTCTCCTGGCTTGGGGCTTGCGGGTCTTGCGACCGGCGCTGGCTGCGCCTTCCCGCCATGGGTTAATGGCAGTGGCGTGGCAGGCAGTTGAACCCTTTACAGTTGCGGGGGCAGCCGCGGCTTGGACCGCGTTCCCTTCTTAGCTTCGGCGTGGGCCGAAGAACCTCGAGGGTGCAAGGCTACGCAGTGCGTGGGGGATGGTCAATGAT
>NZ_CAWNZA010000010.1:0-69386 GCF_963878885.1 Pseudomonas sp. R9.37
AACTGTCGATGGCGAAGGGGCCGATGGCGGTGATCAACCCCAGCAACAGGGCGAGGTGGGCGATGCTTCGAGACATGGGGTGTTCCGGGTGACGGCGAAAGATCGGCCAGCTTAGAGAGCCGCCCGAGGGGTTACAAGGTGGCGTTTACACAGGCGCTACATTTTTGGCCTTGAGCCTGTCGAGGCCGCCCATTCGGGCTGACCATTGATCTTTGCGCTGAAAAATAGATTGAATAATCACACTTAATGTTATTTAAATAACAAAACAAAAGCGCCACGACCTGCCTGGTCGTGCTGCAACAAGGTGGAATCGCAATGAGCAAGATCGCAGTCATCGGCAGCAATATGGTGGATCTGATTACCTACATCGACCGCATGCCGGCCCAGGGCGAAACCCTCGAAGCGCCGGGGTTTGCCCTCGGTTGCGGCGGCAAGGGCGCCAACCAGGCGGTGGCGGCAGCCAAGCTTGGGGCCGATGTATTGATGCTGAGCAAGGTCGGCGACGACATGTTTGCCGACAACACCCTGGCCAACTTCCAGCGCTTTGGCATCGACACTCGTTATGTGCAACGGGTGCCTGGCGTTTCCAGTGGTGTGGCGCCGATTTTTGTGCGGGCCGACTCCCACAACAGCATCCTGATCGTCAAAGGCGCCAATGCGTATTTGTCGCCGGCGGACATCGAGGCGGCGGCGGCTGATTTGCGTGAGTGCACGCTGATTGTGTTGCAGTTGGAGATCAACCTGCAGACGGTTTACTACGCCATCGAATTCGCCCACCGACATGGCATTGCGGTGCTGCTTAATCCGGCGCCGGCGCTGCCTGGCCTGGATGCCGACTACCTGGCAAAACTGGATTTTCTGGTCCCTAACGAATCGGAGCTGGCGCTGATCACGGGCCTCACCGTGGACTCGCCGGACTCGGCCCGCGCCGCTGCGCAAACCCTGGTGGCCAGCGGCATTCGCCACGTCATCGTCACGCTCGGCGAGCAGGGGGCGTTGTACGTGGGCGAGGAGGGCACCTTCCAGGTGCCGGGCCAGCGGGTGGTCGCCCGTGACACCACCGGTGCTGGCGACGCCTTTATCGGGTGTTTCATCCAGCACTGGAACCGCGATGGCGATATCCGCCATGCCATGGAGCAGGCGGTGGCGTATTCCGCGTGCTCGGTGACGGCGCTGGGTACGCAAACCTCCTATCCCGACAGCGAAGCGTTCACGCGCTTCCAGCAACAGCGCCAAGCCGTCTAACTCAGCTCCTTAATCCAGCCCGGAGAACAATAATGAACAAACCTGCGCTGCAACAGACACCCGATGGGTTCTACCTGAACCGCACGCCCTGGTTCGCTTTTATTCTGCTGTGCAGCATCTTCGCGTTGTGGGCCGCGGCGGCGAGCATGAACGACGTGCTGATCGCACACTTCAAGAAAGCGTTTTTGCTCAGCGATTTCCAGACCGCCTTTGTGCAGTCGGCGTTTTACCTGGGCTACTTTTTTGTGGCGATTCCGGCAGCGATGGTGGTGCGCCGCCTGAGCTACAAAAGTACGATCCTGATCGGCCTGTCGCTGTACATGCTCGGCTGTTTGCTGTTTTTCCCGGCGGCGTCGACGGCCAAGTACGGCATGTTCCTGCTGGCACTGTTTGTGATCGCGGCCGGGCTGTCGTTCCTGGAAACCGCCTGCAACACCTACTCGACGCTGATGGGCCCACGGGAAACCGGGACGCGGCGCTTGAACATCTCGCAGACCTTTCACCCGTTCGGCGCCATGGCCGGGGTTTATGTGGGCAGCTTTGTGATGTTCAAGGACACCGATGCCACCACTGCACAGCTCAAGCAGATGAGTGTCACCGATGCGGCGGTGCAACAATTGCAAATGATCCAGTCCACGCTGTTGCCCTACAAGTGGATGATCGCCGTGCTGGTGTTGATGTTCATCCTGATCGCCATTACTCGTTTCCCGGCCTGCAAGGGCAACGCACCTGTCGACAATACGTCTGGCAGCTTGCGCAAAAGCCTGGGGCGGCTGTGGCGTAACCCGCGGTTTACCTTTGGCGTGCTGGCGCAATTTCTGTATGTGGGCGCACAGGTGGGCGTGTGGAGTTTCACCATTCGCCTGGCCATGCAAATGGGCGGCATGAATGAGCGCAGCGCTTCATGGTTTCTACTGACCACCTTTGCCGCCTATTTTGTCGGCAAGTTGATCGCCAATCTATTGATGCGGCGCCTGCACCCGGCCAAGGTCTTGGCGATCTACGGGGTGCTGTGCATTGTGCTGCTGGCCTACACCATTCTGGTGCCGAACATTTCTGCGGTGTACGCCGCGGTCGGCGTGAGTATTTTTCTCGGCCCGTGCTGGCCGACCATCTACGGCCTGACCATCGATGGCCTGGGTGAAGACACGGGTGTCGGCGGTTCATTGCTGGTGATGAGCATCGTCGGCGGCGGGGTGATTCCGATCTTCCAGGGCCTGTTGTCCGACGCCAGTGGCGGCAACATGCAGCTGGCCTATAGCGTACCGCTGCTGTGCTTTATCGTGATTGTGATGTACGCGGTCAAATGCCTGCGCCAGCCGGACGCGTTGCCCTCAAGTGCAGCCGCGGCGGTGGCCTCATGAATACGCGTATCCCGTTGTACCGGGCGGTGTTTGCCGAGCAGGAAAGGGTGCTTTTGCAGTCTGAGGATTTCAAGGTCAGCGCCTGGACTTATGCGTCTGGCGTGTTGGCGGTGAGCCTGGAGAACAGCCGTGGACGTCTGGTCGTGTTGCCGTATCAAGGGCAGATGATCTGGTCGGCCGAATTTGACGGCTGCGACCTGACCATGCGCAACCTGTTCGACGCGCCCAGGCCAAGCCCGACGGTCATCGACACTTACGGTTGCTTCATGTTTCACAGTGGCCTGTTGCGCAACGGATGCCCGGCGCCGGATGACACGCATGCCTTGCACGGTGAAATGCCCTGCGCGCCCATGGACTCGGCCTGGCTGGAACTCGGCGAGGGCTTTGTGCGCCTGGGCGGCTCGTATCACTATGCCAAGGGATTTGGCGATCGCTACCGGGCGAGCCCGAGCGTAACGCTGCGCGCCGACTCAGCCTTGTTCGATATCGACATGGACGTGACGAACCTGGCCGGCAAGCCGATGGACCTGATGTACATGGCCCACATGAACTACGCGTACGTGGACGGCGCTCGATTCGTCGAGCCACTGGGCATGCAGCGCTTGCGCCTGCGCACCAGTGTGCCGGACCACGTCAAGCCGACGCCGGACTGGAGCGCCTACATGGCGCAACTGGCCGAGCATCCAACCCAGTTGGCCAGCCTCGACACGCCTGCGCTGTACGACCCTGAGATCGTGTTTTTCTTCGACGACGTGGGCACAGACGCCACGGGCTACGCACATTTCTTACTGGATCATCCGGCTGGTACGGCGTTCTACACCCGTTACCGCCCCGAACAATTCGCGCACGCTGCACGCTGGATTCTGTACACGCCGGATCAGCAAGTGGCGGCGTTCGTGCTGCCATCGACCTGCGAACCCGAGGGCTATAACGCCGAGAAAGCCAAAGGCCACGTGCGGTGCCTGGCGGCCGGGGCCAGCGCCTCGTTCAGCGTGACCACCGGCTATTTGAATGCGCAGGAACGGCAGACATTACTGGGTTAGATCAGCAACTGCGCGCCGCTGGCCTGGATGGCCTCTTTATAAGCACGCGGGATTTTCTTGTCGCTGACCACGTACTGGAAGTCTTCCAGGTTGGCGAAGTGGGCGGTGCGCACCGTGTCGAACTTGCTGAAGTCGGCCAGCAACACGCGCTGCTGGGCCTGGCGCAGGACCTTTTGTTTGACCTCGACTTCATTGAAGTTGAAGCACGTCACGCCGAACGCCTGGCTGACGCCGGCGGCAGTCACGAAGGCCCAGGTCAGGCGCACGCTGTCGAGGATGCTGCTCTCGGCGCTGCTTTCAAAGACCTGGTTCTTGCGGTGAAAGGTACCGCCGCACAACACGATGTGGCAGTTGGCTTTGTTCTGCAGCTTGAGCAGCACGTTCAACGAACTGCACACCGCGGTGAACTCCAACTCATCGGGGATGAAATCAATGACAAAGGGCGAGGTGGTGCCGCAGTCGAAAAACACTGTGTCGCCGGGCTGTATCAACCGCGCGGCGAGCTTGCCGATACGGCGTTTCTCCTCGACGTGGCGTGTGTCCTGGTCGGCTACGCGGTAATCGCCGACCTCGCCGCTGACCCGGGTGATGTAGCCACCCAGCAGGCGTACGTGCTCGGTGAAGTGGTTGAGATCGCGGCGCAGGGTCATCTCGGACACTTCCAGCAGCGCAGCCATTTCCCGCAGGTGGATGGCGTTCTGGTCCTGCAAAGCTTGTTGGATAAGCTTGAGTCGCTCGGCTTTTTTACTGTCCACGCGTATTCCAGGGCTTGATTGTTTGTGTTAGATAAGTAACATTTAATGATATTATTGTAACGCATTAATGTGGGCATTGTGACAAGCGCGTCCCACGATCATTGGCAACATACAGGCAAGGGCACGTTAAATGAACTCTCTTCAACCCGCAGCATTGGCCAAGTACATCGATCACACCTTACTGGCGCCCGACGCCTCCCGTGAGCAAATTCGCACCTTGTGCGAGGAGGCCATGCAGCATGGTTTTTATTCAGTGTGCCTGAACTCCGCGCAAGTGCCTTACGCCGCCTCATGCCTGACTGACAAGAACGTGGTGATCTGTGCGGTGGTGGGCTTTCCACTGGGTGCCGGCTTGAGCGACACCAAGGCCTTTGAAGCTGAACGAGCGATTGCCGCCGGGGCAGGGGAGATCGACATGGTGCTCAATATCGGCTGGCTGAAGGAAGGGCTGCTTGAGGCGGTGCGTGAAGACATCGCCGCGGTTCACAGGGCCTGCGGCGCTGTGCCGTTGAAGGTCATTCTGGAAACCTGCCTGTTGAGCGACGAACAGAAAGTCCAGGCGTGTGAAATCTGCCGGGACCTGGGGGTGGCATTCGTGAAGACGTCCACCGGGTTCAGCCGTAGCGGTGCGACTGCAGAAGACGTGGCGCTGATGCGCAAAACCGTGGGCGCCGACGTTGGCGTAAAAGCCTCCGGTGGCGTGCGTGATTATCCGACGGCGGTGAAGATGATCGAGGCCGGGGCTACGCGTCTGGGCAGCAGTTCGGGCATTGCCATAGTCAATGGGGCAACGACGGCGGCGAGCGGTTATTGATTGGTGCTTATATAACTCAACTAAATAGACATTTAGTTGAGTTATGCAATTAGATTATATTGAGGGGCGACTTTCAAGACGGGCGAGGGCAGCCATGCGACGCTCGCTGATGCGTTCCACAGCGTCCATGTGCTCTGTTCCCCACACACACAGCGTCCCCAATGCCGTGGCCAGCGAGCGCCCGAATGGCGTCAGCGAGTATTCAACCTTCGGCGGGATTTCCTGGTAGTCGACGCGGGCGATGATCTCATCACGCTCCAACTCCTTGAGTTGCTGGATAAGGACCTTATCAGTCACGCCACCGATCGCACGCCGTAGCTCTCCATAGCGGTGAACGTTCTGCGCCAGATGATAAAGGACCAGCGGCTTCCATTTCCCGCCAATCACCGCCAGGGCCGCATCGAGCCCGCAGCTGAACGTGTTACTTGACATGGCTCTACTCGCTGAATTGGGTACTTACCAAAAGGTGCATACTATTCAAAACAATAGCGCGGATCTAGAGTCGAGCCTCGACATTCTCGGGAGTTCACCATGAGCAGGCTCAACGGAAAAATTGCAGTGATCACCGGCGGCAACAGTGGCATCGGCCTGGCAACCGCCATTCGCTTCGCAACCGAAGGCGCACAGGTGGTCATTGTGGGGCGCCGGCAGCAGGAATTGGACAACGCGCTACGCCTGATCGGCCCTGAAGCCATTGCCATTCAGGGCGACATTTCAAACCTGGACGACCTGGATCGCATCTTCACGCAAATCAAAGCTGCCAAAGGCCGAATTGACGTGCTGTTCGCCAATGCGGGCCTGGGGGATTTTCAGCCGATTGGTTCGATCACGGAGGAATCGTTTGACCGTACGTTCGGCATCAACGTCAAGGGCACCTTGTTCACCGTGCAAAAGGCTTTGGCACTGATGAGCACTGGAGGCTCTGTCATCTTGACCGGTTCAACCACAGGCACCATGGGCACACCGGCGTTCAGCGTATACAGCGCCACTAAGGCCGCGCTGCGTAATTTCGCCAGAAGCTGGGCGCTGGACCTCAAAGGCACTGGCATTCGCGTCAACGTACTTTCGCCCGGGCCGATCGCGACGCCTGGCCTGGACCTGGCGTTGTCAGGCACTGGCCAGAAGGATGCGATCATTGACGACATGACTGCACAGGTTCCACTGGGCCGCATCGGCCAGGCAGAAGAAGTTGCGGCCGCAGCATTGTTCCTGGCATCGGATGAGAGCAGCTTCATGACCGGCAGTGAAATGTTCGTGGATGGAGGATTTGCCCAGGTGTGAAGCCAACAGGGGTTTTGCCCGTTGAAATCTGACGGGCACTGCCGCTGATTACGTAACATGATATTACGCATAATGTATATTATGTTAAATAGTATGTTATGTCACATAAAGTCCGTCAGAACCGACCTGGCCACCGAGACAACACTCCAGGTGGGCGCCAACAACAGCGGCAAGTCCTCAGCAACGTTGGCGCTGGGCAAGGTTGGCTTACAAATATCTCAAGCCGTAAGCTCTGCACTGTTCGAACTTCCGAGTACCTATCAGGGACGATCCAGCATGCCCGCAACGCTCATCCCATCAGAGAATGCGCAATGGTTCGCAATGCTCGGTCTGGGCGACATGCCCGACTACAGCGCCATCTCCATCACGCTGAGCAACGAGCCCATCGAGCATTGGTTTTACAAGCGCAATAAATTGAGACCTGAGAGCCTGAAGCTCCGGTTACTCGTTCCTTCCTTAGGAGGCTGGCGGGTCGAGCTGGAACGGCACGACGAGCTGTTCCTGGCTCAATGGCGCCCCAAGGACGACCTGCGAATTGAGTCTCAGCAATTGCGTTATCGAAAGCTAGTGGCGTGGCCACGCCTGTCGAGCATCATCGATTTTCCGCAATTGATCGGATCGCTGGAGCGCAGCCTTGAGGTAAGTGTCTTGCCGCATGCAGATATCGGCGCGCGCCTGATTGACCCCGAGACCTTGGCCGCAAATCTACAGCTACGCCAGTGGCTGGCTCCGTGCGCCAGTAGCCTCGGATGGAGCCTGAAAGTGCAGCCGATGTAGAGGCTGAACAACCAATCGGCACCACGCCTCGCATTAGAAATGCCTCAAGCCCCACCTCAATGCCGATCTCTTTAGCCATCGCGATCATGATGTCCAAGCGGTCGGCATTCACGATGAAACCCACGTGCTCGTTACCGCCAGTATTCAGGAGCAGATAGCTTGCGCCCTGCCCCCTCAATATTCAGTGTTCTCCTAGGTCAGAGCATTCAATAGTTCGTTAAGTGTGTTCGACATCCGCTTACGGCACACGCCCATACGGATCCGGTTTAGGTTGAACCTCTGCTGCTCGGGTGAACTCCCAACTCTAAATCTAGGAGGAACTCATGAGCCAAACAGCTTTGGTCGTCGGCGCCAGCGGTATTGTCGGCAGCGCCATCACTCAGTTATTAATCGACAACCATTGGCAGGTCGCCGCGCTATCGAGGCGCCCGTCGCAATCGCAAGGCGTGATCCCCATCGCCGCAGACCTCCAAGATCCCGCTTCGCTGGAACGTGCGCTTGCGGACCTGAAACCTACTCATGTGTTCATCACCACATGGTCACGGCAAGCCACCGAAGCCGAAAACATCCGCGTTAATGCCGCCATGGTACGCAACGTGCTGAATGCTATTCGACCAGCCAGGAGCGTTAAGCACGTAGCACTGGTTACTGGCCTGAAACACTACCTCGGGCCTTTCGAAGCCTATGGTAAAGGCAGCCTCCCGCAAACACCGTTCCGCGAGGATCAGGGGCGTCTGAATGTGGAGAATTTCTATTACGCCCAAGAGGACGAACTTTTCGCCGCTGCCGAAAAGGACGGCTTCACCTGGAGCGTTCACCGCCCGCATACCGTCACCGGCTTTGCCGTCGGCAACGCGATGAATATGGCAACCACCCTCGCCGTCTACGCCTCGATTTGCAAACAAACCAGTCGCCCTTTTGTATTTCCGGGATCAAGCGTGCAGTGGGACAGCCTCACCGATATGACGGATGCACGGCAGTTGGCGAAACAACAACTGTGGGCGGCCACTACGCCGGCGGCGGCCAACCAGGCTTTCAATGTCACTAATGGCGATGTGTTTCGCTGGAAGTGGATGTGGAGCCGAATTGCCGAATACTTCGACCTGCCTGCTGCCGATTATCCCGCCTCACTTTCACCTCTCGAGAAGCAAATGGCTGACGACCAAGCCGTGTGGACGCAAATAGTGGCGGAGCACGGCTTGAAAGAAGCCGATATTGGTCGCCTGATATCCCCCTGGCACACCGATGCAGACCTCCCATCGAAGTCGTCACTGATATGTCGAAGAGCCGTGCAATGGGCTTCACCGCCTACCAAGCGAGCGATCAAGCCTTTTTCGATGTGTTCGACAAACTCCGCGAGATGCGCTTGATACCCTAGGTCGTGCCACAACGGATAGGCTCAAGGGCATTCGCTCAAGCATTCTGTAGCACAAACACCAAGCAAAAGCGCGTACCCGTACCAGTGCTCTCAACGGTTACGCGCCCGCCATGCAATTGCATGATTGAGCGCACGATTGCTAACCCCAAGCCACCAGAATCGTCCGGCTGATTGCGTGACGGGTCGCACCGGTAGAAGCGCTCAAACAGCCGAGGTAAATGTTGCGCTGAAATCGGCGGGCCTTGGTTGTGCACGGTGACTTCGATCCTGTCCTCCCGCACCACACTGCTAATCGTCACCGCGCTGGCAGTAGCGCCATAACGCAGCGCGTTGGACAGCAAGTTAGCCAATGCTCGACGGACCAAGGCCGGATCGGCACGCAAGTGGTCATGGGCCTGATTGATCAGCGTGACGTCACGCTCTTGCGCCACGCCTTCAAAATACTCACACAGTTGCTCGACTAGATCGTGCAGGTTGATGAGCTCATCACTGACCGACGCATGCGACTGCTCGTTACGAGCGAGAAACAGCATGCTGTCGATCATTCGTGCCAGACGCTCATATTCTTCCTGATTGGAAACCAGCAGGTTCTGATAGTCCTCAATTGAACGACCATGCCTCAGGGATTGTTGAGTATGCCCCATCAGGTTAGTGAGCGGAGTTCGCATCTCATGGGCCAGATCCTCTGAGAACCGTGATAGCTGGGCGAACCCCTCTTCGAGGCGTGCGAGCATTTGATTAAGCGCCTGGCTGAGCACTTGCAGTTCACTAAATTCGTTGAACTCATCCAGCCGTAGATGCAGATGGTGTGCATCAATGGCGGCAGCGCGCTTGGCCAGCAGGCGCACAGGTCGTAACCCTCGCTGACTGACCCACCCGCCGAGTACGAAAGCCAGCAGCGCGCCGACCGACATCGCGAGCCACAGCTTGAGTCGGTAAGCCCCCAGCATTTGCTCGCGCTCGCTCAATAACTTGCCAGCGATCAGGGTCAAGCCGCGATCACCCTGCATGACATGCTGCCAGGCAAGCCGCACCGGCACCGAAGTATCACCGTCACCCAATTGAGCCTGGGCTGCAGCTGGTAACGTGGGCAAGCTCATGCTGACGGGGTTGATTTCGATCAGCACCTGGCCTGTGTCATCGATGATCCACAGCAGGTTGTCGCGATTGCCCAGCATATTTTCGTATAGCTTGGGCCGATTTCTGAGTTGCTCGACGCTGACACTGTCGTTGATCAGCGCCTGCATGCGCTCCAGGCGCCCGAGCAGGGCCTGGTCATCGCGCCACGCGATTTCTCGCTGTAACGACTGATAAAGGTAAAAACCAATGGAGCCCAGCAGCAGCGCGCTGACTAACGCGAACATGACCGCCAGGCGCAAGCTCAGGGCGCGCGGAAGCAGTTTCAGGATTGCACCTCAAGCATGTAGCCGATGCCACGCACTGTCTGTATCAACTTGAGCGGGTAAGGATCGTCAACCTTGGCGCGCAGTCGCCGGATGGCGACGTCGACCACATTGGTATCACTGTCAAAGTTCATCTGCCAGATCTGCGAAGCAATCAACGAGCGCGATAGCACCTCCCCTTCACGGCTGACCAGCAGGTGCAACAGGGCAAACTCCTTGTTGGTCAGGGTGAGGCGCTCTCCCCCGCGCGTCACTTTACGCCGCAACAGATCCAGGCTCAGGTCTGCAACCATGAATTGCTCGACCTCGCGTGGCGGCCCCCTGCGCAGCAAGGTACGTACGCGCGCCAACAACTCGGCATAGGAAAAAGGTTTGACCAGGTAATCATCGGCCCCTGCCTCAAGCCCCTTGACCCGATCCTCCACAGAGTCCCTGGCCGTCAGAAAAAGCACCGGGGTTTGCCACTTGCGCCGAATAATCTGCAGCAATTGCCATCCATCCAGGCCCGGCAGCATGACGTCCAGGATGATCAAGTCGAACTCACTTTCCTGCGCCAGATACTGGCCCTCCAGGCCATCCAGGGCGACTTCCACCACGTAGCCCGATTCAGTCAGGGCTTTGTGCAGGTAATCCGCTGTTTTCGTTTCATCTTCTACGACCAGGATACGCATCTTTTCCTCCGGAACTGGAGCATAGGCTAGCGCGCCCGAGCGTTTTGGCACATTACATCTTGGTAATCATCAGGCAATCATTTTGACGGAGTGCACGGGGCATCATGCCTGGCTATGACTCAGCCAGACCACACAAAGGACAAAGCATGCGTATAAGCCTATCGACCTCATTGCTGATGTCACTCGCCATGAACTCAGCGCTCGCCGTTGCAGCCCCGGATCAAGTGCTGCAGCGCAACGACGTATCACTGGCAATGGCCAATGATTTGCTCAACGCCGCGCTGGCAGCCTGCCATGCCGATGGCCGTACAGGTGTTGCTGCCATTGTCGACCGTGGGGGCAATTTAGTCGCCCTGCAGCGTGACGATAACGTGGGCCCACACAACACATTAGCCGCTCAACGCAAGGCCTACACCGCCCTGTCGACCAAGACGCCAACGCGACTATTGGCAGAGCGGGCCCGCAGTACCCCCGATGCAGAAAACCTCAACACCCTGAATGAGTTATTGCTGCTGGGCGGCGGCCTGCCGTTGCTGTTTGAAGGGCAAGTCATTGGCGCGATCGGAGTGGCCGGTGCCGGTGGTGCCGCAAACGATGAAGGGTGCGCATTGGCCGCTATCGACAAAATCCTACCTACCGTCAAAAACTAAGGACATCATCATGACTGGATTAAAAATATGCTTCGCGGGCCTTGTATTGAGTGTCGTATCGTCACTGGCGCTGGCGGCAGGAAACCCGCTCAGCGTGCATGTGCTCAACTTACAAGATGGTCTGCCCTCCCCTGGCGTCAATGTCACGCTGGAAAAACAGGACGGCAACCACTGGAACATGCTCAACAGCGCCGCGACAAATGAGCAAGGGCGTATTCCCGGGTTGTACCCCGAGGGTCAGGCGCTGGAGAAAGGCACCTACCGCGTCACGTTTAAAACCGGGGAATGGTTCAAAGCGCACAAAGTTGCCAGTTTCTTTCCGGAGGTACCGGTCATTTTTGAGGTAGACGGTACGCTTTCGCACTACCACATCCCATTACTGCTCAGCCCCTACGGTTTCTCGACCTACAGAGGCAATTGAGCGCCGACCAGACATAGAGACAAGGCCGCCCCAGAACTCATGGGCGGCCTTTTTGCTTAATGATTTTGCATCAATATCGTGTCCGTACCTGTATCACACCGTTGGCCACGCCCAGTACAGCAAAAACAGAGTGCCCATTGTCAGCCTGTTTCTTTCAGCCTATCTTGTACAAAACCTATACAAGAGCATGGCCCATGTACAAGAAAGTGAATTGGCCGCTGACGCTGTATTTTGACGGTGAATGCCCTCTGTGTGCGCGCGAAATCAAGCTCCTGCGCGGCCATGCCGTAAAGGATCGACTGCTGTTTGTGGACATCAGCAGCCGTGCATTCGACGCCCAGGCACTCGGGTTCACATTCGAGCACATGCAGTCCTCGCTGCACGCGCGTTTCGCTGATGGACGCTGGGTAACAGGCCTGGATGCCACCCTATGGAGCTGGCGAGCCGCGGGCCTGGGTTTTTGGGCAACACCACTGACGTGGCGGGCACTGCGCCCATTACTCGAATTCAGCTATCGGCTTTTCTGCCGCTTACGTCCCCATTTGGCGTGGTTGCCTCACCCAGACAGTGGGCGCCGCTGTGTCGATAGCCGTTGCGCGGTGCCTGCTTCCAACCCCGGCTCAGACGAGCAGTCCACATCGAAAAAAACGCACACCTAGACCGCTTTGCTTGGTCATGGGCCGACGAAGAGTCAGGGTCATGGCTGACCTGGCATGTCCTAGGGCGTACGCCTCAGATCGTGCGCAGCAGATACTCCCCTACTGCCAAGGATTGCCGTCACAGAAAGCGCAGCAAGGCTGCGAGGAATCAAGATGAACGCATCGACCCCATCACTCGCCGCACATTACCGTGAAATTCTCGTCGGCGTAGGCGAGAACCCTGAACGTGAAGGACTGCTGGACACACCCAAGCGTGCAGCCAACGCGATGCAGTACCTGTGCAATGGCTACACGATGAGTCTGGAGGATGTGATCAATGGTGCATTGTTCGAATCGCAAAACGATGAAATGGTCATCGTGCGCGACATCGAGCTGTACTCATTGTGTGAGCATCACATGCTGCCCTTCATCGGCAAGGCGCATGTAGCGTACATCCCCACCGGAAGGGTGCTGGGCCTCTCGAAGGTGGCCCGAGTGGTGGATATGTTCGCCCGTCGCCTACAGATCCAGGAAAACCTTACCAAACAAATTGCCGACGCCATCCAGCACATCACCGATGCCGCCGGCGTGGCCGTGGTCATCGAGGCGAAGCACATGTGCATGATGATGCGGGGTGTGGAGAAACAAAATTCGGTGATGACCTCATCGGTAATGCTGGGCGCCTTTCGCGAGTCCTCTGCGACACGTCAGGAGTTCCTGCAACTGATAGGGCGACGGGGCTAACACCAACACATCGCATCAGAACGCAGGAGAGCCTGGATGAACACTTCCTTCACGATGAATTCCCTGGGTGAGGGCTATCGTGCCCTCGTGATAGGCGCCAGCGGGGCGTTGGGCTCGGCTTTTTGTGAGTTGCTTAACCAGGACCCACGGTGCGCGCATGTTCATGAGCTGGGGCGCAACAGTGTTCCATTCCTCGACCTGGAGAATGCCGACAGTATCGCCAGCGCCGCAGCCGAATTGACTGAGCAAGCACCGTATCAGTTGATCTTGCATGCCGCAGGTTTGCTCCATCGCGACAAAATAAAGCCTGAGAAAAGTTATTCCGCGATAGATGCAGACGCGTTGCAGTCGGTATTTCAAGTCAACACCATCGGGCCTGCGCTGGTTTTGCGCCACTTTTTACCCTTGCTTGACCCTCGCGGCGCGATGGCGATGCTCTCTGCCAAGGTGGGTAGCATCGGCGATAACCGCTTGGGCGGCTGGTATGCCTATCGCGCCTCCAAGGCAGCCCTGAACATGCTGATTAAAACGGCGGCCATCGAACTGGCAAGAACCCGACCTCAGAGCCGACTGCTGAGCCTTCACCCGGGCACAGTTGTATCAGCGCTGTCGCAACCCTTTCGAGGCGCGTCTGCCGCCAGGCCGGCAAACGTGGCCGCCTACGAATTACTGTCGCTGATCGACCGACTGGAGCCCGCCGACAGCGGCAATTTCTTCGCTTATAACGGAGAGCGCCTTCCCTGGTAGGTACGCAGGGCTATGCCAATGCCTCAGCGGTGCAACGCCTTGGTTCGGCTGCGCAAATACCGCACCAGCGCCGCAAGGCTCACAAGGGCTACCACCCCGATGAAGATCGGCAGGCGATACGGTCGCAGGTCGCCAAAGAAATGCTGCAATGCTTCGCCAGCCCAATAGCCGGCGCTGACGAACAGAGTGGCCCAGATTGCCGCACTCAGCATATTAATCAGCGCGAAACGCCAAGGGGCCAGACCGCTTGCACCTATCACCATAGGCCCTACTAAGCGCATTCCGTAGAGAAAGCGCACAGCGAATACAGACGTCATCGGGTAGCGATGGATAAGGCGCTCCACCCGTTGGATGGCAGACTGGTGACGCTTGAGTTTGGGCAGCAGGCGGCTCCCGGAATAACGTCCGGTCCAGAACAGTAAATGATCGCCGAGTATGCCGCCCAGGGTGGCCCAGCCGATCACATGCAGCCATTGCAGAGTGCCCTGGTGTGCAGCCATACCGCCGAGGAGCAAAACTGTTTCGCCTTCCAGCAGGCAGCCCACGAAGATGACCCAGTAGCCGTAGACGGCAATCAGCGCGTTGAGGTCGAGATGTTCGAACATGGGCATTCCCGAATGCGGTGGAGGCAACGGCGGCATCATTGCATGTGTTCGACCCAGCACTAATGGGCATAAACAGATCGGTTCCTCGATCGATTCACGCCAATGCGTTAGCCGTCACGTTCGACGCCTTAGCGAGATGGGTATGCGTCCCGCCGAGCCATAATTCTGTGATTGACCTAAGGTCGGTGCTAGCCAGTTGATCCAGCGTGCCTGGCGTGTCCATTGCGCTGTGCCTTACCAATAAGCAGACCTACAGGCTTAGGTCCTCGCACTGTCGAGGTAGACGCCCTGGGCAGTGCGAGGGAAAGCGACACAAGCCCTCTTTTTGCAGCTTAGCGGCGCAAGAGACGGTCCAGCACAAGCAGGGCTACTGCGCCAATGGCCAGTGCAGCAACCGGTTTTTCCTTGACGAACGTAGACACGCTGTCGAGTGCATCGCCATAGGTTTGGGTCAGCTGGCCCGCAGCTTGACGTCCAGCGCCTTCAGCTTCCAGCTTCGAATCACCCATCAGCTTCCCGACCGCGCTCTGCGCCTTGCCGGCCAGTTTCTCTGCAACACCTTCTACCTGTTCACTCTTCATATTCATAAACCTTCGTGTCAGTGGGACGCTTAAATAAGCCCACTGCGATGGCGCCACGTTCAACACCATCGCAGCCAGGGGATGTGGACAAAAAAGTTGACCGGTGGTGAAGAGTCGGAGTTCCACTTTTTATGAGCACCTCGTCTGCGACGCCCATAAAAAGAGACGCTGTAAAAAGCACCTTCACAGCGAGTCGTCGGCCATGCTTCGGTCGGTCACAGGGATACGTTCAATTATTCCGAAACGCGCTTGACCCTCAAGTTGTCCTAGAATGATGTGAAATTCGCCGGGGCTCTGAAGATGATCGACGCAGAACTGCTGAAACTGATGGTTGAAACCTCGGAAGATGGCATTGTCATTGCGGAGCAGGAAGGCGATGAGCATATCCTGATCTACGCCAACCCCGCCTTTATGCGCCTTACGGGCTATAACGCTGACGAAACGCTATACCAGGACTGCCGCTTCCTGCAGGGTGACGACCGAGACCAGGCGGGTTTGGTCGTGATCCGCGAGGCGATAAAGTCGCATCAGCCCTGCCGGCAAATCATTCGCAACTACCGTAAGGACGGCAGTGCCTTCTGGAATGAGCTATCGATTACTCCCGTATTTAACCAGGCAGATCAGCTCACCTATTACATCGGCATCCAGAAGGATGTCAGCGCCGAAGTCGCGGCCAGCGAACGCGTGCGCGAACTTGAGGCGCAAGTTGCCAGCCTGGAAGCTCAACTGGCTCAATTGCACAGGCTGTTACCAGGCAAGCCCAGGTAATGCGCGGTCGGCATCCTCATGGCTGCTGGCGTCGTTAACGATCACGCTGGCGCCATCCTGGGCCCATTGCTTGGCAATCGCCGCGCCGATACCTTTGGAAGCGCCAATCACAGGCGGGTCAGAGTCGATCCCGCGCGATGCCGCTGCGCGTACGAAGAATATCGGCCAGCACCGCCAACGCGATTTCCGCCGGAGTCTTGCTGCCCAGGTTCAAACCGATCGGCGCATGGATGCGTGCCAATTGGGCCTCGTCCAACCCGCCAATTCGCCGCAAGCGCTCGAAGCGCTTTTGTGACGTGCGCATCGAACCCATTACACCGATGTAAAACGCGTCGGTGCGCACCGCCTCCATCATCGCCAGATCATCAATACGCGGATCATGAGTCAACGCGACCACCGCAGTGTCGCTGTGGCAGCCGCCGTCAGCGATGAACACCGACGGCAGCTGGCGGCGGATCTCGACGTTGTGCAGCACCACGCCTTCGAGCACCTCGTCGCGTGGGTCGCACAGAATCACCTCAAACCCCAGGCCCACGGCAAACTCGGCGCAGGCCTGGGCAACACTGGAATAGCCCGCCAGCAGCAAACGCTGCGCCGCGCCGACCCGCACACGAACCCGGTCGATCTCGCGCTCGATGCGCGCGCCCTGCTCGCTGTCTGCACACACGCGGCGCGCACCGCTGGCCAGGTCGACTTCGCGGATTAGTCGGCGCTGGCCCAGCAACGCGCACTCCAGCTCGCGCAGATGCGCCTGAACCGCGCAGTCCGGCGCAAGCTTCTCCACCAGCACATCGAGCACGCCGCCACACGGCAGGCTCACGCGCGAGCGCGGGTCCTCGCCTTCGCCGTAACGAACGACGTTGACCGCCTGCTCAAACGCGCCTTCGGCCACCCGCTCAAGAAAGTCTTCCTCCACGCAGCCACCCGACAGCGAGCCGATCCATTGCCCGCTCACGTTCACTGCCAGCAACGAGCCCGGCGCACGGGGCGCCGAGCCGTAGGTGGCGAGCACCGTGCACAGCCAAACCGGCTGGCCGGCCGTCGACCATTCCAGCGCCCGGCGAATGACTTGCAGATCCAGATGCTGCATGTCAGTGCGCCTTGTGCTCGGCTGGCGGTGCATCGGCCTGAAGCTCCTGCACGTCGCTGACCGCCAGCTCACTCGACTGACCGCCCCAACCCTGGCGCAGATAATTGAGCAGATCGGTCAGCTGTGCCGGAGTGAGCTTGTCGGCAAAGCCGGGCATCGGTTGCATGCGTTCAAAGCCGGTGAATGTCTGCTCGCCGATGCCGTCTTCGATCACCCGCAACAGGTTGCGCGGATCTTCCAGGCGCAACGTGGTGTTGCCGCGCATGGCCACCGCGATGTGCGGCTTGCCCTCGCCGTTCGGCGCGTGGCAACCGGCGCACACGTTCAGGTAATCCTGACGACCGCGTTGGGCGCTTGGGCTCATGTTGTCGAGTGGCACCTCGCTCAGCACTTTGGCAGCCGGGGCGGGATCGCCGAGCAGATAGGTGGCCATCGCCGCCAGGTCCGGGTCACTGAGGCCCTGGGTGCTGTTGTGGAACACCGGGAACATCTCGTTGAACATCGTGCCCTGGGCGCTCATGCCGTGCTTGAGGAAGGTGCTCAGGTCTTGTTGATTCCAGCCGCGAGCGGCCAGGTCAGTGGCCAACAGGCTCGGTGCCAAGTAGCCGTTGAGCAGGCCGCCGGTCAGGCGTTTGTCCTGCTGCATGGCGCCAGGCAACCCGCGTGGGGTGTGGCATTCGCCGCAGTGCCCGAGCACTTCGACCATGTATTCACCCCGCTTGAAGGTGTCGCTTTTGCCCTCGGCCGGCGCGAGTTTCACGTCTTTGCCGTAGAGCAGGTTCCAGCCCATCAAGCCCAGACGCACGTTGAACGGAAAACTCAGGCGAGTGACCGGCGCCGCACGTTCAATCGGCTCGATGGTTTTCAGGTACGCATGGATCGCGTCCGAATCTGCGCGCGGCATCAGATGATATGAGGTGTAGGGCATTGCCGGGTACAGGTTCGCACCATCGCGGCGTTTGCCTTCGGTCAGCGCGGCGAAGAATTCGTCATCGTTGTACACACCAATGCCGTGCGCTTTGCTCGGGGTGATGTTGGTGCCGTAGATGGTGCCGAACGGCGACACAATCGGCAGGCCCCCCGCAAACGGCGCGCCGCCCGGTGCGGTGTGGCAGGCCATGCAGTCAGCGGCGCGGGCAAGGTATTCGCCGCGCTTCACTTGATCGTCCGCGTGCGCCAACAACGCCGGCGCAGCCAGACCAACCGCCAATGCCAGGCGGGAAAGTAGATGCTTCATGCTTAACCCTCCTTGACCAGGCCGAGATCGGTCAGCACGTTGCGGGTCGCGTTGTAGTAACGCACGTAGCCGGTGCAGCGGCAGATGTGGTGACCGAGGCTGTCCTCGATGACTTTTTCCAGCTGGCTTTTAGCGATGGGCTGACGCTGCAGCTTCTCGACCAGTAGGGTCGCGGCATTGACGAAACCCGGCGCGCAATAGCTGCACTGGAAGGCGAATTCGTCGACGAAACGCTGCTGGATCGGGTTCAGTTGAGTGACGTTGCCCTGCTCGTCGCGGGTCGCGTGCCCCTCGATGGTCCGCACTTTTTTGCCTTCGAAATAGTGGGCGCCGGTGATGCAGGTGCGCACTTCTTCGCTGGTGCCGTCCGGGTTGTCGAGGATCACCACGCAGGCGTGGCAAATGCCCTGGCCGCAGCCGAGCCGCGAACCGGTGAGGTTTTTGTATTCGTGCAGGTAGTCGATCATCGGCAGGTCATCAGGGATGTCCACCGGGCCGACGGATCGACCGTTGAGGGTCAGTTGAAACGGACGGTTAGCCATTGAGGGCCTCCTTGATGCGCGCAGAAGTGATAGGCAGGTCGCGGACACGTTTGCCGATGGCGTGGGCCACGGCGTTACCGATAGCGCCGACGATCGGGATCATCACCACTTCTGCGATGCCCTTGGACGGGTCGCTCGGCGACAACGGCGGCAGGATTTCAGCCGTCTGGTTCCACACGGCAACGTGTCGGGCCATCGGCAAGCGGTAACGGTTGAAATTCCAGTCACCCTCCCCCGGCCCGCCTTCGTACAGCGGCATCTCTTCCATCAACGCATGGCCGATGCCCATGGCGATCCCGCCTTCGAGCTGCCCCTTGACCAGCTCTTCCACCAGCACCCGACCGCACTCGACCCACGAGTGGTGGTTGAGCACTTGCACTTCGGCGGAGCCCTTGTTCACTTTCAACTCCACCAGCGTCGCGACCGGGCTGTAGTAAGTCACCGCCGCGTTGTTCAACTGGGTGTCCGGGTAGTGGACGTTCTGGCGATCCAGCAGATGGAAACCGTTGCTGGTCATCTGTGCCAGTTTCGCCTTCGGCGCGCCGTCGCCGTACTTCACCGCCAAAGCATCCAGGGGCAGACGCTCGCGCACGCCGTCGATGCTGTACTCGGCCTCGGCCCAGCTCCAGCGGTTGAAGCCGTGCACAGTAGCGCCGGTCACCAGGCCCTTTTCGTGCGCGTACCTGGCCAATTGCTCAAAACTCAACGGCTGCATGCCGTTGGCGGTGAGTTTGCCGTCGACCCAATGCGCATCTTCGCGGCGTACCACGTACGGGTTGGCCTGGCCGCCGTAAGGGCCTTGGCCCCAGATCTGCAACGCTGCCGGCCACAAGCCGTGGTTGAACAGCACCCGTGAGGCTTCACGGGTGGCGTGGCTGAAGTAGTACGCGGAGTTGGTCGCCGACGAGGCCGACGCCAGTTTGCCGACCCAACGCGGGTTGCGCAAAAAACTATCCTGTTCGGCCTGGCTCATGGTGTACGGGTTGCCGCCCGTGGTCAGTTGCAACTCTTTCCATTCGGTTTCGCCGGTCTTCACTTGCGTGGCCGGAATGCCGATGAAATCGGCCACCACCAGGGCTTGCGAGGTGGACATGCCGGTGCCGATTTCAATGCCGATATGGCGCAACGTCACGTGCCCTTCAGCGGTGAATTCGATGCTGGCCATCGGCGCCTCGGAACCGGTGCCGAAGTCTTTTTGGCAGATGGCAAAACCGACGCCATACCAGTGATCCGGGTCAGCGGCTTCGCGTGTCTTTTTGATCAGGTCGCGATTTTTCCAGACGTCATGGGCAGCTGCCTTGTCGAGAATCTCGTGCAAGCGCAATGCGCCGGCCGGCACCGCGCCCTGGGTGTTTTTCATGCCCGACAGCATGGCGTTTTTCTTGCGCAGGTCGATGGCGTCGATGCCGAGACGGCCGGCGATTTCGTCGACCATCATCTCGGTCGACGCCATGCTTTGCAGGGTGCCGTAACCGCGCATCGAGCCCGCTTCAACCGCGCGCGAATGGTAGGCCGTGACCTGCAGGTCGTTCTGCGGCATGTAGTAGATCGACTGCGCTGCCGTGGCGCCAACCGCCGCCACCGAAGGGCTGTAGTTGATGCGCCCGCCGCCATCGACGTTCATCTCGGCGCGGAAAATTTGGAAGCTGTGATCGTTTTTGTCCACCGCCAACTGGTAGCGGATGTCGAACGGGTGACGCTTGATGCCGCTCTGGAACTGCTCATAGCGGTCGTTGGCCAGGCGCACCGGCACACCCGCGCCGTACAACGCGGCGAGGGCTGCGTAGTAGACAAAAATGTTGTGGTCCTTGGAGCCGTAACCGACGGTGTAGCCCGGGTGCATGTTCAGATTCGCCAGGCCGAAGCGCGATGGCGCAATCATCTTCGCGGTTTCGGTGGCCGCTTCCAGCGGGCACTGGGTGGCGACGACAAAGTGCAAAGTCTTGGTGGCCGGGTCGTACCAGCCGTTGCCGTTGTCCGGTTCCATCGCGGCCGGTTCAATCGACGGGGTTTTGTAGCGCTCGTCAAACACCAGCCAGTGTTCGGGCGGCGCGTCGATTTGCTGCTTCATCCGGTCGGCGTAAAACAGCCCGCGCTCGGTGAGGTTGCCGTGCAGGTCCGGCTGGGAATTCCACACCGGACGACGGTTTTTCAGCATCGGGAACAGGATCGAATCCTTGAGGCTGGCGAATTCATCTTCGTCCGCCGAGGCCGCACCGCCAACGCGTACATAGCGGAAGCTGCCATAGGGATCACGTTCGTAATACGGCGCAGAGGCGCCGTAACGGATCGCTTTGTCATTGAATTTGAGTTTGGCCTTGGCCTGCCGGAACCGCTCGAAGTCGTTCCAGATCAGGATCGCCACCGGGTGACCGATGAACATCGGCACCTGGCCTTCGGGCAACAGCGGATCCGGCGCGTGCTCTTCCGGGAAGACGATGCCGTCTTTGTCCAGGTCGGCGGCCGTCACGATGCGGTCAGGTTGCAGGTCGGCGCCAAGCCACGACAGATCGTAGCCGGCGTAGATGCGATCGGCCTTGGTGGTTTTCAGCAACAGGGCGTGGCCCTGTTGCTGCGGCCAGCCCGGCATGTCCTTGGAACGGATGTCGCGGGCAAAGACTTTGCTGCCGCAGACCTTGGACAAGGCGTCGTTACGCGAGCGCGCCTTGCCATTGTTGCCGAGCCATTGCTCGGACGGCACGGTCACGCTGTTTTCCATCAAGGCAGCCAGCGCCTGGGTGCTGAGCGGTGTAAGCGTCACGCTCACACCCGCCACCAGCCCGCCCTGAAGGAACGAGCGCCGGGAGATATCACGGTTGGACATGGATCATCCTCTGGGCGGTTATAGGTCCGCCCTTATGGTTATGTTCTGGGGATCTCGGGTCTGGCAGAAGCGCTTTTGCCGGAACAAAAGGCTGTACGTGGCAGTGCAAAGCTGACCGAAAGGTTAACTTTATAGGTTTATGCGTCAGCCGCAAACAAGCTGTTACAAAAAATTGACCGAAGAATCAAATCTGCGAACCGCATGCCAACGCCACCTACAAGATCTTGTAGGTGCCAAGCCTGTGCAAGTCCTCTATAAAAATCGCACTCACCCCCACCCCCAAGGAGCTCCGGGCCATGCACATGGAAGAGCACACGCTGAGCGCAATGAGCGACGAGCTCAAACTCAGGCTAGGCCGCTTTCGGCACGAGCAATTTGTCGAGAAACTCGGCTGGCGGCTGCCTGGCCATCCGCACCAGGCGGGTTGTGAATGGGATCAGTACGACACCGAGCATGCGCGCTACCTCTTGGCGTTCAGCGAGCACCGCGCCATTGTCGGCTGCGCGCGTCTGATACCCACCCCATTCCCCAATCTGCTGGAGGGTGTTTTCAGCCATACCTGCGCTGGCACGCCGCCCAAGGATCCTGCCATCTGGGAAATGACACGCTTCACCACCCGCGAGCCGCAATTGGCCATGCCGTTGTTCTGGAGAAGCCTGAAGACCGCCAGCCTGGCAGGCGCCGATTTTATTGTCGGCATCGTCAACAGCACGATGGAGCGCTATTACAAAATCAACGGGGTCAACTACGAACGACTGGGACCGGTCACCGTGCACCAGGACGAAAAAATCCTCGCGATCAAACTCTCGGCTCATCGTGAACACCACCGGGGCGTCCGCCCGCCTTCAGCCTTCATGCCCGGCGCACTGTTGAAAGACACCGCTTGATACCGGCCGAGTCATCCTTTGGGAATGGCTCGGCGGCAGTCGATGAACCTCAGATATACCCCAGCGCCACCGCGTAAGACACCGCCTGCACACGGTTGCTGGCGCCGATTTTGCGTTGGATATTGCGGTGATGGTAATTCACGGTGTCGGTGCACACGCCCATGATCACGCCAATTTCCTCGGAGGTTTTGCCGTCCGCGGTCCAGCGCAGCACATCACACTCCCGTTCGCTGAACTCGACATCCGTGTTGAACACACGAACGTCATTCTCCAGTTCAGAAATTTTCTGGTGGGCCGCCGCGGCAAACGCTTTGGTCACTGGCTTCAAGGCTTCGAACTCCTGAGGGCTGATGACGTTGTCCTTGCGTGCGATGCTCAACACCCCTACCCGGCCCTGGGTGTTGAACGAGGGTTGCGCCAGGCCATGGCACAGACTCGAATCGTTGGCCTCAGACCACAGCTCAGGGCACCCCTTGAATAGCTCATTGCTCCACAAAATGGGGGCGGACGAGACTTTGCTGTGTTTCACCGTGGGGTCAATCGCCGCGTAGTTCGCTGCCTGGTATCGCGCTATCCAATCCTTGGGATAATTGCTGTACATATACGTTTTGGGCCGCATGAACGGCGTTGCGCTGCACATGCCATAGGCGAAAAAATCAAACTGCAGTTCACGTAAAGCCCTCAATGCAACAGCCGTAAATTCCTGCATGTTCATAGTTTGCGCAAAGATACTGTAAAAATAAGCATCCCATCCCAACAGCTGTCCTAATTCCATTTGAACACCACTCGAGTTGGAAACGAGTCGTGAGACTAGACGAACCTGAACTCATGTCAATACACAACGTTCGAAGGTTATAGACCGCTTCGCAATAGCGAAGGGTTTATTGTGCCTAACGAACTAACTAGCCATAGGCCATTGATAGCCTCGCGATGTTAGCGGGCCATCGGTACGGTTTGGCCGACGAACGAGCCGGTTGATTCATAATAGTGCAACACACCCTCCGATGGATTTGCATCCAACCCGTTCACGCACCCGCCGCTACAAGATCTGGTAGTTCCTGCCGCAAGAAGTGCCGGTGTATAAACAACACGCCTCAGCACGCTCTCACCCTTCACAGTTAAAACCTGTCAATACTGACGTGCGTTATTAACTAAATATTTACTTGATTTTCAAAAATATTAATCAAACTAAGGAGAACATGGCCCATGTCGGTTTCGCTTTGCGCCAGTGGCTTTAATGATCAGCTTGAACTTCGCCGAAAAAACCGCGCCACCGTGGAACAGTACATGCGCACTCATGGCAAAGATCGCCTGCGTCGGCATGAACTGTTCACCCCGGATGGCAGCGGCGGTTCGTGGAACACCGAAACCGGTGAACCCCTGGTATTCAAGGGCCACGCGAAACTTGCCGCCCTTGGCGTGTGGCTGGAGCAATGCTTCCCAGACTGGCAGTTTCACAACGTGCGGGTGTTTGAAACCGACAACCCCAACCACTTCTGGGTCGAAAGTGATGGCCGTGGCAAAACCCTGGTTCCCGGCTATCCGGAAGGTTATTGCGAAAACCATTACATCCATTCTTTCGAATTGGACAACGGCAAGATCAAGCAAAACCGTGAATTCATGAACCCCTTCGAACAACTGCGCGCCTTGGGCATTCCGGTGCCAAGCATCAAGCGTGAAGGTATCCCCGCCTCATAAACCCTTTCATTATTGGAGAGTGAACATGCCTACTCATGCAGTGCGACAACTAACCGCTCACGACAGCAGCGAACTTCGCCGCAAGAACCGCGCCACGGTCGAGCAATATATGCGCACCCATGGCCAGGATCGCCTGCGCCGCCATGAACTGTTTACCGAGGACGGTTCGGGTGGCTTGTGGACCACAGACACCGGCGCGCCCATTGTAATCAGTGGCAAAGCCAAGTTGGCCGAACATGCTGTTTGGTCACTCAAGTGCTTCCCGGATTGGGAATGGTACAACGTCAACGTATTTGAAACCGACGACCCCAACCATTTTTGGGTCGAGTGCGATGGCCACGGCAAGATCCTCTTTCCAGGTTATCCCGAAGGGTATTACGAGAACCACTTCCTGCACTCCTTCGAGATGGAAGACGGCAAAGTAAAACGCAATCGCGAGTTCATGAACGTCTTTCAACAACTGCGCGCCTTGGGCATCCCCGTGCCGCAAATCAAGCGTGAAGGCATTCCTACTTAATCCTTTGGGAGAGTAATCGCATCATGGAAGACTTACTGAAACGGGTTCTAAGTTGTGAAGCGTTCCAGCAGCCTCAATGGAGCGAGCCCTCACAATTGCATGACGCGCAGGCCTACCTCAGGGACAGCGCATCGCTGATTCGCGTCGAAGACATCCTGGTGCTGCGTGCCACCTTGGCCAGGGTGGCGGCGGGCGAAGCGATGATCATCCAGTCTGGAGACTGCGCCGAGGACATGAATGAAAGTGCTCCCAGCCATGTGGCCCGCAAGGCCGCGGTGCTGGACATCCTGGCCGGTGCGTTCCGGCTGGTGACCCAGCAACCGGTGGTGCGCGTCGGGCGGATTGCCGGGCAGTTCGCCAAGCCGCGTTCCAACAACAGCGAGCGCATCGGCGATGTCGAGTTGCCGGTGTACCGCGGTGACATGGTCAACGGCCGCGAAGCGGTCTGCAACCATCGCCAGCATGATGCACAACGCCTGGTACGAGGCTATCGCGCGGCCCAGGACATCATGCACCACCTGGGCTGGAAAGAACCCGCCAGCAAGGAACAGCTCAGCGGCTCTCCCGCCTGGACCAGCCACGAAATGCTGGTGCTCGACTACGAATTGCCGCAAGTGCGCAAGGACGAACAGGGCCGGGTGTTTCTCGGCTCAACCCACTGGCCGTGGATCGGCGAGCGTACCCGTCAGTTGACGGGTGCTCACGTGGCACTGCTCAGCGAAGTGCTCAACCCGGTGGCCTGCAAGGTCGGCCCGGACATCACCCAGGACCAGTTATTGAGCCTGTGCGAGCGCCTGGACCCACGGCGCGAGCCCGGCCGCCTGACCCTGATTGCGCGCATGGGCGCCCACAAAGTCGCTGATCGCCTGCCGCCACTGGTTGAAGCGGTGCGCCACGCCGGGCACAAGATCATCTGGCTCAGCGACCCGATGCACGGCAACACCATCGTCGCGCCCTGCGGCAACAAGACCCGCATGGTGCAGACCATCACCGAGGAAATCACCGCCTTCAAACATGCCGTGACCTCGGCCGGTGGCGTGGCTGCCGGCCTGCACCTGGAAACCACCCCTGATGACGTCAGCGAGTGCGCCTCCGATGCCGCCGGCCTGAGCCAGGTGGCCAGCCACTACAAAAGCCTGTGCGACCCACGCCTGACCCCTTGGCAAGCCATTACTGCAGTGATGGCCTGGAAAAACCTGCCCTCCTCCACCCTTGCCTACCTTTGACTGGAGTTTGTCGCCATGACTGGCATTCCATCGATTGCCCCGTACGCCCTGCCTACTGCCCGCGACCTGCCCGTCAACCTCGCGCAATGGCGCGTCGACCCCGAGCGCGCCGTGCTGTTGGTGCATGACATGCAGCGTTACTTCCTGCGGCCCTTGCCCGATGCCCTGCGTGAGGCCGTCGTGGCGAATTCCGCGCGCATTCGCCAGTGGGCTGTCGACCACGACGTGCCGGTGGCTTACACCGCTCAGCCAGGCAGCATGAGCGAGGCACAGCGCGGGCTGCTCAAGGATTTCTGGGGCCCTGGCATGAAGGCCAGCCCCGCCGACCGCGAGGTGGTCGACGCGCTGACGCCCAAGCCGGGTGACTGGCTGCTGACCAAGTGGCGCTACAGTGCATTCTTCAACTCCGACCTGCTGGAGCGCATGCACGCCAACGGGCGCGATCAGTTGATCCTGTGCGGGGTGTATGCCCATGTCGGGGTACTGATTTCTACCGTGGATGCCTACTCCAACGATATCCAGCCGTTCCTTGTTGCCGACGCGATCGCGGACTTCAGCAAGGCGCACCACTGGATGGCGATCGAATACGCCGCCAGCCGTTGCGCCATGGTCATCACCACCGACGAGGTGGTGCTATGAGCCAAGCTGCCGCCCGCCTCATGGAACGCATTCTGCAGCCGGTGCCCGAGCCGTTTGCCCTGTTGTATCGTCCCGAATCCAGCGGCCCGGGGCTGCTGGACGTGCTGATTGGGCAGATGTCGCAGCCGCAGGTCCTGGCCGATATCGACTTGCCTGCCCCCTCAATCGGTGCCCCGCGCCTGGATGTACTGACGCTGATTCCCTACCGCCAGATTGCCGAACGCGGCTTTGAGGCGGTGGACGATGAGTCGCCGCTGCTGGCGATGAACATTACCGAGCAACAGTCCATCGGCATTGAACAGTTGCTGGGATTGCTGCCAGACGTGCCGATCCAGCTCAACGGCGAACGCTTCGACCTCAGCGACGCCCGCTATGCCGAGATCGTCAGCCAGGTGATCGCCAACGAAATCGGCTCAGGGGAAGGCGCCAACTTCGTGATCAAACGCACCTTTATGGCGGAAATCAGCGAGTACGGCCCCGCCAGCGCGCTGTCGTTCTTTCGCCATCTGCTGGAGCGCGAGAAAGGTGTTTACTGGACCTTCATCATTCACACCGGCAGCCGCACCTTCGTGGGCGCCTCGCCCGAGCGGCACATCAGCGTCAAGGATGGGCTCGCGGTGATGAACCCCATCAGCGGCACCTACCGTTACCCGCCCGCGGGGCCCTGTCTGACGGACGTCATGGCCTTTCTGGCCGACCGCAAGGAAGCCGATGAGCTGTACATGGTGGTCGATGAAGAGCTGAAAATGATGGCGCGCATTTGTGACGACGGCGGCCACGTTCTCGGTCCTTACCTTAAGGAAATGACGCATCTGGCCCACACCGAATACTTCATTGAGGGCAAGACCCGACGCGATGTGCGCGACATCCTGCGCGAAACCCTGTTCGCCCCGACCGTCACCGGCAGCCCGCTGGAAAGCGCCTGTCGGGTCATCCAGCGCTATGAGCCGCAAGGCCGCGCGTACTACAGCGGCATGGCCGCGCTGATCGGCAGCGATGGCAAAGGTGGACGCTCCCTGGACTCGGCCATCCTGATTCGCACCGCCGACATCGATAACAGCGGCCAGGTACGCATCAGTGTGGGCTCCACCATCGTGCGTCATTCCGAGCCCATGACCGAAGCCGCCGAAAGCCGCGCCAAGGCCGCCGGCCTGATAGCGGCCTTGAAAAACCAGGCGCCCTCGCGCTTTGGCAGCCATCTGCAGGTCCGCGCAGCGCTGGCCAGCCGCAATGCCTACGTCTCGGACTTCTGGTTGATGGACAGCCAGCAGCGCCAACAGACCCAGGCCGATTTCAGCGGGCGCCAGGTGCTGATCGTCGATGCCGAAGACACCTTCACCTCGATGATCGCCAAGCAGCTGCGGGCCCTGGGCCTGATAGTGACGGTGTGCAGCTTCAGCGATGAATACAGTTTCGACGGTTACGACCTGGTGATCATGGGCCCAGGCCCCGGCAACCCGAGTGATGTTCAGCTGCCGAAAATCGACCATCTGCACGTGGCCATCCGTTCCTTGCTCAGCCAGCAGCGGCCATTCCTCGCGGTGTGCCTGAGCCATCAGGTGTTGAGCCTGTGCCTGGGCCTGGAGCTGCAACGCAAGGCCATTCCCAATCAGGGCGTGCAAAAACAGATTGACCTGTTCGGCAACGCTGAGCGGGTGGGTTTCTACAACACCTTCGCCGCACAGAGTGCCAGTGACCGCCTGGACATCAACGGCATCGGCACCGTCGAAATCAGTCGCGACAGCGAGACCGGCGAGGTGCATGCCTTGCGTGGGCCGTCGTTTGCCTCGATGCAGTTTCATGCCGAGTCGCTGCTGACCCAGGAAGGCCCGCGCATCATCGCCGACCTGCTGCGTCACGCCCTCATTCACACGCCTGTCGACAGCAACGTATCGGCCGCCGGGAGATAACCATGCACCACTACGTCATCATCGATGCCTTCGCCAGCGTCCCGCTGGAAGGCAACCCGGTCGCGGTGTTCTTCGACGCCGATGATTTGCCGGCGCCGCAAATGCAACGCATCGCCCGAGAAATGAACCTGTCGGAAACCACCTTCGTGCTCAAGCCACGCAACGGCGGTGATGCGCTGATCCGGATTTTCACCCCGGTCAACGAACTGCCCTTTGCCGGCCACCCGTTGCTGGGGACGGCCATCGCGCTGGGCGCGCACACCGACAATCACCGGCTGTACCTGGAAACCCAGATGGGCACCATCGCCTTTGAACTGGAGCGCCAGAACGGCAGCGTGATCGCCGCCAGCATGGATCAGCCGATACCGACCTGGACGGCCCTGGGCCGCGATGCCGAATTGCTCAAGGCCCTGGGTATCAGCGACTCGACCTTTCCCATCGAGATCTATCACAACGGCCCGCGCCATGTGTTTGTCGGCCTGCCGAGCATCCAGGCCTTGTCGGCTCTGCACCCTGACCACCGTGCGCTGTCGAGCTTTCACGACATGGCGATCAACTGTTTCGCCGGCGCCGGGCGGCGTTGGCGCAGCCGGATGTTCTCACCGGCTTACGGCGTGGTTGAGGATGCGGCCACCGGCTCGGCTGCCGGGCCGTTGGCGATCCATTTGGCGCGCCATGGCCAGATCGAGTTTGGCCAGCAGGTGGAGATCTTGCAGGGTGTGGAAATCGGCCGCCCTTCCCTGATGTTTGCCAGGGCTGAGGGCCGCGCCGATCAACTGACGCGCGTCGAAGTCTGCGGCAATGGCGTCACCTTCGGGCGGGGGACCATCGTGCTATGAACAGTTCATTACAAGGTAAGCCGCTGCTGGGTAAAGGCATGTCCGAATCCCTCACCGGCACACTGGATGCACCTTTCCCCGAGTACCAGACACTGCCCGCCGACCCCATGAGTGTGCTGCGCAACTGGCTGGAGCGCGCACGGCGCGTAGGCATCCGCGAACCCAGGGCGCTGGCGCTGGCCACCGCCGACGGCCAGGGCCGGCCCTCGGCGCGCATCGTGGTGATCAGTGAGATCAGCGACACCGGGGTGTTGTTCAGCACCCATGCCGGCAGCCAGAAAGGCCGTGAGCTGAGCCACAACCCGTGGGCGTCGGGCGTGCTGTATTGGCGCGAAACCAGTCAGCAGATCATCCTCAATGGCCAGGCCGTGCGCTTGCCGGATGCCAAGGCGGATGAGGCGTGGCTCAAGCGCCCGTATGCCACGCATCCGATGTCGTCGGTGTCTCGCCAGAGCGAAGAACTGCAGGATGTTCAGGCCATGCGCAACGCCGCTCGCGAACTGGCCGAAGGCCAAGGTCCACTGCCGCGTCCTGAGGGCTATTGTGTGTTCGAGTTGCGTCTTGAATCGCTGGAGTTCTGGGGGAATGGGCAAGAGCGGCTGCATGAGCGGTTGCGCTATGACCGCAGCGATAACGGCTGGAGGGTGCGGCGTTTGCAGCCCTGACTGCACAAAACTACGAACATCGAAGGACGCTGTAGATCTCAGAAACCACCTGAGCCGTGGCGTCCTCGATCGTTGTTTCATTACGGCATAAAACCCAGCCGTGATCGGTCATCGCGCGCTCGAACGCCTGAGTACACGCGACATGCTCTTGCAGCTTGTGCATCACGGTACTGCTCAGCCCACGCCGTCGCTCGGCTGCCCTCGCCCAAGAAATTTCAGGGGCGGTGACCACGCCGACATGCAGGTCGGGCACTTGCACGTTTCGATCAATGTTCAACTGCAGAATGTCTGCAAACCCGACGATCCGGCGAAACGCTGCATCAGAGGGGTACCAGCGATCAATCAAGATGATGCTACCGGCGGGCTGTCTGGCCAGTACGTGCCGGGAAATCCAGGCACGGCTATCAGCAAAGCGCTCACACACCCTCAGCTCCAACTCCCGGCTGGGGTGTCTGACGAGAGTGTTAACCAGGGCCATGGTTTCCGCCCTGTAGGGGTCGCTTTTTTGCTCGCTGAGTCGGATCACCTTTTGCTTGTCTGCCCTCAGCACTTGGGTCACAGCTTCCAAAAGCGTGGTTTTACCAGTGCCCTTGGGGCCATCGAGAGAAACAAACAGTGGACGACTCATACTTCACATAATGATTGGTAGCGGTTTATTGGGCTCTGTTCGTTCGCTGGAGCCGCCTGGCGCGACGACGCGAATCGAGTGCGGAGCCCATATGAACAGACATTACTGAAGGCGTCGATGAACAATTGGCAAACCCGCCATCAAGCTACCCCGCCCAATTCCAAAGCACGGGGTGCCAGGCGGACTCAAGGGTGATCCTTCAGCAGAAACGAAGTCCCCCACGCCAACGGCGCCAAGCCCAAATGTGCCGCCAGCGTCTGGCCGATATCGGCAAAGCTGCTGCGCTCGCCCAGCCAGCCAGCCGCAACGCCTGCGCCAAAAGCCAAGACCGGCACATGCTCACGGGTATGATCGCTGCCCGGACGCGATGGGTCGCAACCGTGGTCGGCGCTGATGATCAGCAACGTCTGTGGGTCCATCAACGCCAATAATTCCGGCAGCCTGCGGTCGAACGCTTCCAGCGCGGCAGCGTAGCCGGCCAAGTCGCGACGGTGCCCGTAGAGCATGTCGAAGTCGACGAAATTGGCGAACACCAGGCTGTTGTCCGGCGCTTGCTGGTAAGCCTTGAGCGTGGCATCGAACAGCGCGTCGTTGCCATCTGCCTTGTACAACCGGCTGATGCCGCGGTGCGCGAAGATATCGCCGATCTTGCCCACCGCCTGCACGCTGCCGCCGGCTTCGCACAAATGATCCAGCAGCGTCGGCGACGGCGGTGGCACCGTGTAGTCGCGACGATTGCCGGTGCGGCGAAACTCGCCCGCGCGCTCGCCGGTGAACGGCCGGGCAATGACCCTGCCGACGGTGTATTCATCACACAAATCGCGCGCGATTTCACACACCCGGTACAGCTCATCCAGCCCGAAATGGCCTTCATGGGCGGCGATCTGCATCACGCTGTCGGCCGAGGTGTAGCAAATCGGTTGCCGGCTGCGGATGTGTGCTTCGCCCAATTCGTCCAGCACCGTAGTGCCCGAGGCATGGCAATTACCCAAAACACCCGGCAACCCGGCCCGCTCAATCAGGTCGGCCAGCAGCTTGGGCGGAAACGACTCGACCGGCCGCTCGAAATACCCCCAGTCGAACAACACCGGCACGCCCATCATTTCCCAATGCCCGGACGGTGTGTCCTTGCCTGAGGATTGCTCGCGCGCATGGCCGTAGGCGCCGACCGGGGCAGCGTCGCCCCAGTGGCCCGGCAACGGTCCGTCACCGCTGGCCGCGGCGGCGGCGCCCAGGCCCAGGCGACCCAGATTTGGCAACCACAGCGGCCCCCGACGCAGTGGCCCATCGGCCTCACCGCGGGCACATGCCTGGGCGATATGGCGCAAGGTGTCGGCGCCGGTATCGCCAAAAACAGCAGCGTCGGCACTGGCGCCGATGCCCAACGAGTCCAGCACCAATACGATGGCTTTGCTCATAGGATGTCCTGGATCAAATCACGTGAGGCCAGGCTCGAACCGCCTGACCGATAGGCGGCGCGCAAGGCGGATGCGCCCTGCGCGGCCTGCTCTGGATTGCGCGCGTGAACCCAGCCCAGCGGCCGTTGCGCGTTCACCTGTTCACCAACAAAGGCCAACTCGCTGAAACCCACGGACAAGTCCAGCACATCGTCGGGATGACTGCGCCCACCGCCCAATGCCACCACTGCCAGGCCCACCGCCCGGGTATCGATCTCGGTAACGCAGCCCTCTTCCTCGGCCCACACCGGCACCGACACGGCGGCCTTGGGTAAATGCGCTTCAGGGTTTGCCGTGAAGCCCGGCGGGCCGCCCAGAGCGACGACCATTTGCTCGAAGCGCTGCAAGGCTGCCCCGCTCTGCCAGGCCTGAAGCAATTGATCACGGGCCTGAGCCTCATCCCGCGCCAAACCGGCCATCGTCAATGCCTGGGTGGCCAGCGCCAGGGTCACCGCCCACAGGCGCTCACTGCGCACCTCGCCCTTGAGCAAGGCGACTGCTTCGGCAACCTCCAGGGCGTTACCGGCACTGCGGGCCAGGGGTTGATTCATGTCGGTGATCAGCGCGCGGGTATTGACCCCGGCACCGTTGGCCACCGCGACGATGCTGGCGGCCAGTTCGCGTGCCTGTTCCGGCTCGGCCATGAAGGCGCCGTTGCCGGTTTTCACATCCATGATCAGTACGTCGAGGCCGGCGGCGAGTTTTTTGCCGAGGATCGACGCGGTGATCAGGTCAATTGACTCCACCGACCCGGTCACATCGCGGATTACATACAAGCGCTTGTCCGCCGGCGCCAGGTTGGCGGTCTGGCCGATGATGGCGCAACCGACGTCGGCCACCACCGCGTGCAGGCGTTCGGGGCTGGGTTGGCAGTCGTAACCGGGAATGCTCTCGAGCTTGTCCAGGGTGCCGCCGGTATGGCCTAGCCCACGCCCGGAAATCATTGGCACGTAGCAACCGCAGGCCGCCAGCAACGGCGCGAGCAGCAAGCTGATCATGTCGCCGACGCCACCGGTGGAATGCTTGTCCACGACCGGCCCCGGCAGGTCCCACTTCAGCACTTGGCCGGAATCGCGCATCGCCTCGGTCAAGGCCAGGCGTTCGCTCACGTCCATGCCCTTGATGAACACTGCCATGGCGAACGCCGCCACCTGCCCATCGCTGAGGCTGGCGTCGGCAATGCCGGCGACAAAGCGTTGAATGTCCATTGCGGCCAGGGCGTGCCCGTCGCGCTTACGCCGAATCACTTCTTGTGGCAACCACATACTGTGCTCCTTACAGCGAAATGAAAAAGCCGACAATCGCCGCGCTCATCAGGTTAGAAAGCGTGCCGCCGATCATCGCCCGCAAGCCCAGCCGCGCGAGTTCCTCACGGCGTTGCGGGGCGATCCCCGTGAGGCCGCCCAGTTGAATGGCAATCGAAGACAGATTGGCAAAGCCGCACAGGGCGAAGGTGACGATCACCTGGGTGTGCACCGACAACAGCGGCACGCCGGCTTCGGCGGCTTTGGCCGGGGTCAAATAGTTGGCCAGGTCGGCGTAGGCGACAAACTCGTTGAGCACCAGTTTTTCGCCGATAAAACCGCCGGCCATGACCGCCTCATGCCACGGCACCCCGAGCAGAAAAGCGATAGGCGCCAGCACGTACCCAAGGACCAGTTGCAAGGTCAATTGCGGGTAGCCAAACCAGTTGCCCGCCCAGCCCAGAAGCCCGTTGAACAGCGCGATCAACGCGATAAATGCCAGCAGCATGGCACCCACCGACAAGGCCAGGCGCAAGCCAACCTGGGCGCCATCGGCGGCGGCGTCGATGATATTGGTGGGGCGATTCTCGGCCTGGCCCAGCTCCTCGATCACCTGTTCGGTGCGGGCGGCTTCGGTTTCCGGCTCCATGAGTTTGGCCATCAACAGAGCGCCCGGTGCCGACATGAAGCACGCCGCGATCAGGTACTTGAGCTCCACGCCCAGCCCGGCATACCCCAGCAGCACCGAGCCGGCCACGGCGGCGAAACCACCGACCATCACCGCGAACAACTCAGAGCGCGTCAGCTTGGCAATGAAGGGCCGTACCACCAGCGGCACTTCCGACTGGCCGATGAAAATCGCCGAGGTCACCACCATCGACTCGATGCGGCTGGTGCCCAGCAACAGGCGCAAAGTGCCGCCCACCAGCCGGATGATCCAGCCCATCACACCGATGTAATATAGCACCGAGATAAAGCTGCCGAAGAACACGATCATCGGCAACACCCGGATGGCGAACACAAAACCACCACTGCCGAACACTTCAAACATATGCGGCGAGCTCAGGCCGCCGAACAGAAACTCGATGCCTTTGTTAGCGTATAGCTGCAGCGACGCCACCGCCCCTGACAGCGAGGCGAGCACCGTCTGGCCCCACGGCACGTAAAGCGCAAACGCGCCGATCAAGACCTGGATCAAAAACGCCACCGAAACCGTGCGCCAGTTGATCGAGCGTCGTTGATGAGATAAAGCAATGGCAATGAGAATAAGCGTCGCTATTCCGACAAGACTGATCATGCAGGCGTCTCAACAATGGACCACGCGAATGCAGACCCGAAGGCCTGCCCAGGGTTAGAAAGCGTCGAAGGCGCCCGGCAGCAATTGCTCCAGGGTCCAGGTGCGCGTGGCGGCCGGGTCACTGCCCTGACAGATCACCACCGCATCCTTGGCCATCAACTCCAGCATCACCTGGCGGCAGGCACCGCAAGGGCTTATCAGTGAAACGTTGGGTGCATAAACAGCCATGGCTTTGAAACTGCGCGGGGCATGGCCCTGGCTGATAGCGCTGAACAAGGCGCTGCGCTCGGCACAGTTGGTCAGCCCGTAGGAGATATTTTCCACGTTGCAACCCTGTACCACCTCACCGTCGGCGGTCAGCAATGCCGCACCCACGGGGAAATGGGAGTAAGGCGAGTACGTGCTCTGGGCGGCACGCTTTGCCTGTTCCATCAAACGCTCTTCAATTGTCATGCACCGGGTCATCCCATCTTATTGCGAGCACGTCCAGGGCGGGCGTGACGCTATTGTGGTGTTATTTAAATAACAATTGATGTGAATATTCAATCTTTTTCTGCGCCTGTGAACGCACGTTCATGATGCCCGCGCAATTGCAGCGCACCACCTATCGCCTGAGCGGTCGCTGATCGCCTCCTTGCACACCGCGCAGCACGCGGAAACTGCGCATGAGGTAACTGGCGTTGGCAGGTTCAAGCACACCGATCTGAGCTGGCCGACCAGGCACGAATGAAGTAAGCCGGTCGAAAAGTCGATTGCGGTTTTATTCACCTACAACGGCCACTGCGCACACCGCTTGACCAGCTCATCCACCACGTACCTCACCTTCGGCCGCAAGTGCGATACCTTCGGCCACACGGCATGTACATCAACGGCTTCCGGTTCGTAGGTGTGCAGCACCTCAACCAGGCGCCCCGCGTCGATATCGTCCTGGAACAGGCTGCGCGGCATCTGGCACAGGCCAGTGCCGGCGACCGCCGCCAGAATCATGGCTTCGCCATCGCCAATCTGATGCGCGGCGGGAGGCGCGTACCACTGCGTACGCCCTGCCTGCATGACTCGCCAGGCCAAAGGCTGGCCACGTCGATGCCCGACAATGCAGCGGTGATGGCTCAGGTCTTCAAGGGTTTGAGGCATTCCAAACCGTGCCAAGTAACCGGGCGCGGCACAAATGGCCCAGCGTTGGCGCGTCAACCGCCGCGCTACCAGCCCACTGGTGTCCGGCAATTCGCCGAAGCGCACCAGCAAATCAATCCCCTCTTCGAACGGGTCCACCAAGTGATCGGAAAACGTCAGGCTCAATTGCAGCGCGGGGTATTTATTGGCGATCTCGAACAGCAAGGGCGCAACCACGCGACGCCCGAAAGCCACTGGCACATCGACGCGCAAGCGCCCCGAAGGCTCACCCCCATTGGGGCCCAAGCCACTTTCGGCGGTGCCGATTTCTTCCAGTGCCGTAGAGCACGCCAGGTAGTAAGCCTCGCCATCGGCGGTGAGGGAAATTCGCCGTGTGGTGCGATGAAACAGCTGCGTGCCCAAGCGCTCTTCAAGGCGTGCGATGGCTTTGCCCACGGCAGATTTCGACAGGCCCAAGCGCTCCGCAGCCTGTGTGAAGCTGGCCGAACGCGCGGCGACGACAAAGGTGATAACACCCTGGAAGGAATCGATAGGGACCATGCCGCACCCGCTGATTGTAGAGTTTTAGTCTACCCAGACTATAGCCAGAGGCCGTTTATCGCCAGCTTGCTCAACAGTAGGATGGCCTCAGTCACATAGCGGTGCACATGGCGCACTGCTCCCAGATCAATCTCTCAAGAGGAATACGTCATGCCCGTCGTACGAGTGAGCTGGTTCGAAGGTAAAGAACACGCGCAAAAAGCCGCAGTTGCCGCCGACATCACCGAAAGCATCGTCAAACACACCGGCACTGATGCCAGTTACATCTACGTCATTTTTGAAGACGTTGCGCCGTCCGATTGGGCCGGTGCCGGCAAACTCTTCGCAGGCGCCCCCGACAAGTCTTGAGCGCCTCCCACTCAACAGGCGCCGCCTGGCGCCTCTGACGGAAACCCAGCATGCACCCTTATATTTCCTGTTTGTTTACCCTTGAAGTACAGCCCGCAGCGTTCGCCGAATTCAAGGCGCTGATCGCCACCATCGTCACGGCCACCCGTGCCGAGCCCGGCACCCTGATTTACGAATACAGCGCACATGAGGATACCCGCACCGTGCATATCCTCGAGCGCTACAACGCTGATGCCGTGGTCAGCCACGTCGACACCACGTTTGCACCCTTCGGCCAGCGCTTCCTGGAACTGTGCAGCATCACCAGCCTGGTGGTGTACGGCACGCCGGACGCCGAGATCCGCAAGCGCCTGGACCCATTCGGCGCGGTGTACATGACCCCGTTTGACGGCTTCAGCCGCCAAACTGCGGAATCTCCAGCCCCAAACTCTCGCGCAACGTCGTCCCCTCATACGCCGTGCGATACACCCCGCGCGCCTGCAGCAACGGTATGACTTCCTGCGTAAACCGCGCGAACTGCTGCGGATGCCCAATATAGATATTGAACCCATCCACCGCCCGCGCCTGGAGCCATTCCTCCATCTTTCGTGCAACCGTGTCCGCCGTGCCCACAAACGCGCCCGGTCGCAGTTGGCGACCAAACTCTACTGCTTGGCGCAGCGTGAAACCTTTCTCCCGTGCCTGGTCGGCAATGCGCTTGGCATTGGTGAAAAAGCTGCTGCGCGCTGCTTCCAGGCTCTCTTGCGGAAACGGGGCATCGAGGTCGTATTGGCTGAAATCATGCCAGCCGAAATTGCGCCCGAACTCCTTCAGCGCCAGCTCGAAACTGTGATCGGCGTGATGGTAGTGCTGCTCGATTTCCCGCGCGTGCTCATCGGTGTCGCCCACATAGACCTCGGCGCCGGGCATCACCAGCAATTGCTCCGGGTCGCGCCCCCGTTGCGCCGCCCTGCCCTTTATATCGCGGTAAAACGCCTGGCCCTGTTCGATGCTGGCCGCGTGGGTGAAGATCACGTCCGCCGTGGCGGCGCCCAGGTCACGACCTTGCTCTGAGTCGCCGGCCTGGAAGATCACCGGCTGGCCTTGCGGCGAGCGTTGAATGTTCAGCGGGCCGACCACCGAAAAATGTTCGCCCTTGTGGTTCAGGCTGTGCAGTTTGCTGGGGTCGAGGAACTGGCCGGTTGCACGGTCACGCACGAAGGCGTCTTCCTCGTAGGAGTGCCACAGGCCTTGTACCACCTGGACGTGCTCGGCGGCGCGGCTGTAGCGCGTGTCGTAATCGTAATGTTCGTCGCGGCTGTAATTGCCGGCGGTGCCTGCGTCGCCGCTGGTGACCACATTCCAGCCGGCGCGGCCTTTGCTGATCAGGTCGAGTGAGGCCAGGCGCCGGGCCACGTTATAGGGCGAGTTGTAAGACGTGGTCAGCGTACCGACCAAGCCCAGATGCCGCGTGCTGACGGCCAGCGCAGAGAGCAGCGTCAGCGGTTCCAGGCGGTTCAGGTAGTGGGACGGCGAGCCCGGTGTGATGAATTGGCTGTCGACGATAAACATCAGGTCGAACAGCGCCGCCTCGGCCTGGCGGGCAATGTCGATGTACCAGTCGACGTTGACGCTGGCGTCGGCCGGCAATTGCGGGTCGAGCCATAGATTGTGGCGGCCCGGCCCACCACACCCCATGGTCAGGGCGCCGAGTTTGAGCTGTCGTTGGGTCATGTCAGAAGAGTTCCTTGAAGCGTTCACGGCTGGGTTTGGGCGACGGCGGGTTGCAGCGAGGCCGAGAAGGAATCATCGAACAGGCTCGCTGCGGAGTAAGACTTGACCAGGCCTAGGCTCGCGAAGAAGTCCACGGTCTTTTGCGCCTCGACAGGCGACTGGGCCGTCAGGGGCTCGACCGTCGTGCGCGCTCGTGCAAACCAGGCGCGTGCGATGTCGGCGTCGGCGCGGGTGCGCTTGGCCCACGCATCGGCATACGCGTCAGCGTTGGCCGGGCTTTGGCGCGTCCAGTCACGGGCCTTTTTCAGGCGCTGGAGGAAGTCACTGATTTGCGCGCGTTTGGCCTCGACAGCCTTGGCATTGGCGGCGATAAAGCTCTGCGCCGGGATCAAGCCTTCAGCGGTTGCGAGTACCCGCGCCCCTTGGCGTTCCTGTTGTGTGACGTAGGGTTCCCAGGTGGCGATGACGTCAACCGAGCCACCTTCCAACGCATGGGAAGCGTCGAGTGCGCTGAGGTAGCGCAGCTGGAGTGAGTCGCGCGGGACGCCGGCTTTGTCCAGCGCGGTAAGCAGCAATTGCTGGCTCCAGGAGCCCTTCCAGACCGCCGCACGTTTGCCGGCAAGGTCGGCCAGGCTGTGGATCGACGAATCCTTTCTGACCAGGATGGCCACGCCGTCGAGGTTTTGCCGGCTGACGGCAATCACCTTGATCGGTGCACCCAATGCGCCCAGGAACAGCACCGGCGCGTCCCCCAGCAAGCCGATATCCAGGCTGTTGGCATTCAGCGCTTCGGCGACCGGCGAGCCTGCGGTGAATTGCTTCCATTCAAGCGTGTACGGCAGGTTTTCGAGCACGCCCGCCGCTTCCATCACGGCTTGCGCGTTGTAGCTTTGATCGCCCACCACCAGCGTTTGCGCGTTCGCGGTCAGGCACAGCAAGGTGGCGGCCAACCCGGCCGCCAGTGTTGTCAGGTAACGCACGTTCGTCTCCAGATGCCTGGTCAGGCATGCAAGTCGATCCGCGCGTGCGGTCTCGGCAGTGTCAGTAGGGGTTCATACGATGCCGTTATAAAGACCACCTGTAAAATACTTATAACGCATAACCTAATTCACAAATAATGCAACTTAAGCATTTTCACGCGGCGCGCGTTGCGCCGGCACATTGCACAGTGCCCTGCGCCACCTACACTGGTTGAAACCGCGGCACCTCGCGGCCTTCTCAAGCCGCCCGGTCGGACGCAGCCGCACGCATTGCTCAACCATGACTGCCGTTGGCCAACTGATTAATCCGAGTAAATATGAAAGAGCAGCTTCGCCAGCGTGCACCCGCAGTGGTGCCAGTCCGCACCCCGTTTCGACATGCCTGTTTGCTGGCGCCGCTGAGCCTGCTGTGCCTCGCCCTCGCCGGCTGTACCGTGGGGCCCGACTTCACACGGCCCGACGTACCGGCCAATGCCGGCTTTGCCAAGAACCCACTCACGACCACCGCCCAGGCGGACATTGACGCCGGTGGCGCGGCGCAGCGGCTGATCGCCGGGATGGATATTCCTGGGCAATGGTGGACGCTGTTCCGCTCGCCTTCCCTCAACGCTCTGGTCGAAGAAGCCCTGCGCGCCAACCCGGACGTCAGCGCCGCGCAAGCGGCACTGCGCCAGGCCAACGAGCTGGTGTATGCCGACCAGGCGTCACTGTTTCCGTCGGTGAGCGCCAATGTGCAAAAAGCCCGCGAGAAAGTCTCCGGCGTGACCTCGGGCATCCCGGAGTCACCGATTCTCACAGTGAGTTCGGCGTCGCTGAGCGTTTCCTATGCGCCTGACGTGTTTGGTGGCACCCGCCGGCAAATCGAATCCACCACCGCGCAAGCAGAGTACGAGCGCTTTCAGCTGGAGGCAACTTACCTGACCCTGACCTCCAATGTAGTCAACACTGCGGTCAGCCTGGCGTCGTTGCGTGATCAGGTGGCCGCCACCGAAGAAATCATCACACTGCAGGGCGGTCAGCTCGACCTGCTGCAAGCTCAGCGCCGACTGGGCGCCATCGGCGATAGCGACGTGCTCACGCAGCAAACCGCACTGGCGCAAACCCGCGCAACCTTGCCGCCGCTGCAAAAGCAATTGGCACAGACCCGCAACCAATTGATGGCGTACCTGGGGCGCTTTCCAAACCAGGATCAAGGCGAACGCTTCAATCTGGCCTCGTTGCATCTGCCAGAAGAGCTGCCGGTCAGCCTGCCCTCGGCCATCGTCGGCCAGCGCCCGGATGTGCGTTCGGCGCAGGCGCAACTGCATCAAGCCAGCGCCAACATTGGCGTGGCCGTCGCCAATCAGTTGCCGCAATTCAGCATTACCGGGTCGTTGGGTTCCACGGTGGCAAGCGGCACCAAGCTGTTTTCGGCGGGCAGCGGTGTCTGGAGCCTGGCGGGTTCGATTACCCAGCCGATCTTTGACGCCGGCGCACTGGAGCATCGCAAACGTGCGGCCGTGGCTGCCTACGACGAGTCCGCCGCGCGCTATCGCGGCACGGTAATCACCGCCTTTCAGGATGTCGCCAACGCGCTGCGGGCGCTGGAGGCGGACGCCGATGCGCTGAATCAGCAGGTCGTGGCCGAACACTCCGCGCAAGCCAACCTTGACCTGGTGCAAGCCCAGTTCCGCCTAGGCGCGGTGGCGTATATCAACTTGCTCACGGCCCAGCAAACCTACCAAAACACCGTGCTCGCCCGCGTCAAAGCCCAGGCCGCCCGCTACAGCGACACCACGGCGCTGTTCCAGGCGCTGGGCGGCGGCTGGTGGAACCGCACGGATGTGAACCCCGCCACCCAGGGCACGCCGGACCGCTTCGGCCTGCCGTCGTGGCAAGAGATCATGCCGGCTCACAGTAAAGCCGCGCCCGACTTGAATCATTGAAACAGTGAGAACTCCCATGGCTGACGTTCAGACCGCCTCTACCCTGCCCCCCGAACCCGGCGTACCGCGCAAGCGTCGCCTGTGGCGGCCGATGCTGATCATGATCGTGGTGGTGCTGGTGATTGTCGCGATCATTGCCGGGGTGAAATTCGTGCAGATTTCGGCGCTGATTGCCCAATCCAAAGCGCCCTTGCCTGCCGCCGTGGTGACGGCGCTGCAGGTGCCATTCAGTGACTGGCAACCGCGCGTCTCCGCCGTGGGCTCGATGAAGGCGGTGCGCGGAGTGGATGTAACCACGGAAGTCGGCGGCATCGTGCGCACCCTCGGCTTCACGCCCGGGCAAGAGGTGGCAGCCCAGGCACTGCTGGTGCAATTGAACGCCGACTCGGACATCGCCCAATTGCATTCCCTGGAGGCAACCGCGGACCTGGCCGGTATCGTGCTCAAGCGCGACAAGGCGCAACTGGCGGTCAACGCCATTTCCCAAGCCCAAGTGGACACCGACACCGCCGACCTCAAGGCCAAACTCGCCGCCGCCGAACAACAGCGCGCGCTGGTGGCGAAAAAAACCATTCGCGCCCCCTTTGCCGGGCGCATCGGCATCACCAGCGTCAACCCCGGCCAATACCTCAACCCCGGCGACAAGATCGCCACGTTGCAGACCTTTGATCCTATCTACATCGATTTTTCGGTGCCGCAGACCCAACTGGAGGCCATTGCCATCGGCCAGGTGGTTTCGGTGACGGCTGACGGCCTGTCAAAGCAGACCTTCACCGGGCGAATCAGCACCATCGACACCCAGTTCGACTCAACCACGCGCAACGTCACCGTCGAGGCGACCGTCGAGAACCCCAAGCAAAGCCTGGTGCCCGGGATGTTTGCCCGTGCGGTGGTCAACTCGGGGACCACCCAGCGCTACCTCACCGTGCCGCAGACGTCAGTGACCTACAACCCTTACGGCACCACGTTGTTCATTGCCACGTCGAGCAAAAACGACAAGGGCGATGAGGTACTCACCGCGCAACAAACCTTCATCAAGACCGGGCCGACCCGCGGTGATCAGGTCGCGATCCTGTCGGGCGTGAAGGAAGGCGATCTGTTGATCACCAGCGGCCAGATGAAGCTCAAGAACGGCTCGCCGGTGAAGGTCGATAACAGTGCCGCGCCGCTGAACGACCCGGCACCAACTCCCCAAGAACATTAAAGGTGTCCCATGAAGCTTACCGATACCTTTATTCAGCGACCGGTGTGGGCAGTGGTGGTTTCGCTGTTCATTCTGATCCTGGGGCTGCGCTCGATCTTCGAGTTGCCGGTGAACCAATGGCCGCGCACCGAAAACACGGTAGTCACCATTACCACCGCCTACTACGGCGCGGATGCGTCCACAGTCGCCGGTTTTATCACCCAGCCGCTGGAGTCGGCCATCGCCCAAGCCCAGGGCATCGATTATTTGTCCTCGACCAGCATCACCGGTGTCTCCACCATTACCGCGACCTTGCGGCTGAACTACGACGCCAGCAAGGCCCTCACCGAGATCAATACCCAGGTCAATTCGGTAAAGAATCAACTGCCCGCGCAGTCCCAGGAGCCGGTACTCACCATTGCCGTCGGGCAGACCACCGACGCCATGTACCTGGGTTTCTACAGCGACACCCTGCCCACCAACAACATCACCGATTACCTGGTGCGGGTGGTCAAGCCCAAACTGGATTCGATCCAGGGCGTGCAAACCGCAGAGATTCTCGGCGGGCGCCAGTTCGCCCTGCGCGCCTGGCTGGACCCGGACAAGCTGGCCGCGCATAACGTCACGGCGCAGGACGTCTCCACGGCCCTGGCCAACAACAACTACTTGTCTGCCGTGGGCTCGACGCGCGGGCAAACGGTCACGGTCGACCTCACGGCCGGCACCGATCTGCACACGGTGGATGAATTCAAACGACTGGTGATCAAGCAGAAAGGCGATGCCTTGGTGTACCTGGAGGACGTGGCCACCGTCACCCTTGGCGCTGAAAGCTACGACAGCAGCGTGGCGTTTTCCGGCAAGCGCTCGGTGTTCATCGGCATCAAGGCGGCGCCGACCGCGAATATCCTGACCGTCGCCGACAGCGTGCGTGAGGCCTTCCCCGAGCTGCAATCGCAACTGCCCACTGGCGTGCGCGGCGAGATCGTGTACGACTCAACCGAGTTCATCAATACCTCGATTTACGAGGTGGTGAAGACCCTGGTCGAGGCGATGATCATTGTCTCGGTGGTCATCTACCTGTTCCTCGGGTCGTTCCGCGCGGTGATCGTGCCGCTGGTGGCGATCCCGCTGTCGCTGGTCGGCACCTTCTTCATCATGTACCTGCTGGGGTACTCGATTAACCTGCTGACCCTGCTCGCGCTGGTTCTGGCAATTGGCCTGGTGGTGGACGACGCGATCATCGTGGTGGAAAACGTCGACCGGCATATCAAGGAAGAAGGCAAAGGCGTGCTGGAAGCCGCGCTGATCGCGGCGCGGGAACTGGGTGGCCCGATCGTCGCGATGACCGTGGTGTTGATCGCCGCGTACGTGCCCATCGGCCTGCGCAGCGGCCTCACCGGTGCGCTGTTCAAGGAGTTCTGTTTCTCGCTGGCGGGCGCCGTGACCGTGTCGGCCGTGGTGGCGCTGACCCTCTCGCCAATGATGACGTCCAAGCTGTTCAAGTCCGGGCAGGAAGAAGGTCGTTTTGCACGTAAGCTCGACCAGTATTTTGACTGGCTGCGCGGGCGTTACCACCGCGTACTGTCTGGCGGGCTGAACATATGGCCGGTACTGGTGACCTTTGGGTTTGTGCTGTTCCTGCTGGTGGCCGCCAGTGGCATGACCGCCAAAAGTGAACTGTCGCCCACCGAAGACCAGGGGCTGGTGTTCATGCAGATCAAAGGCCCGCCGACGGCCTCGCCGCAGCAGATGGAGCGCATCGCCGACCAGGCCTTCCAGATCGCCAGTAAAGAGACGGAATACGCGCAGATGTTCCAGCTGACCGGGCTGCCCATCCTCAATCAAGGCCTGGGCGGCGTGCTGCTGAAAACCTGGGGAGATCGCACGCGCTCACAGGCCCAGCTGATACTCGACCTGCAGCAAAAGTGGAATCAGGTGCCGGGCGCTACCATCGCGGCCTTTCCGCTGCCGTCGCTGCCGGGCGCCCAGGGCTTGCCGGTGCAGTTTGTGATCACCACCACCGACTCCGTGGAAAACCTCAATGAGGTCGCGCAGGCCGTGATGGCCGAGGCGCAGAAACAGCAGTTGTTCTGGTTTGCCGACATGGACTTGAAACTCGACAAGCCGCAAGCCCGGCTGGTGGTGGACCGGGAGAAGATCGCCGCATTGGGCCTGACTCAGGCCGACGTCGGCGCGGCGCTGTCGGCGGCGTTGGGCGGTAACTACGTGAACTACTTCTCAACCGCCGGCCGCTCCTACAAAGTCATTCCCCAAGTGCTGCAGGTCAACCGCCTCAACCCAGAGCAGATTCTCGATTACTACATTCGCACCCCGTCCGGCTCGATGATCCAGGCACGCACCGTCGCGCATATCGAAACCTCGACGCAGCCCGAATCGATCAACCACTTCCAGCAACTCAACTCGGCCACCCTGTCAGGCGTCAGCGGCGTGGCTCAAGGTGAGCTGCTGGCCAAACTCAACACGATCCTGACCAACGTGGCGCCCTCGGGTTACACCTCGGACTTTGCCGGCGAGTCGCGCCAATTCATCCAGGAGTCTGGTGGGTTCTTTGGTTTGCTGATGTTCTCGATTCTGATCGTCTACCTCGCCCTGGCCTTCCAGTTCGAGAGCTTTCGCGACCCGGTGGTGATCCTGTTCTCGGTGCCACCCGCCCTGTTTGGCGCGCTGGCCTTCATCACCATGGGTTACGCGTCGATCAACGTGTACACCCAGGTGGGCCTGGTGACGCTGCTGGGGTTGATCACCAAGCACGGGATCCTGATCGTGCAGTTCGCCAACGAACTGCAACGCGCAGGTCACAGCAAGCGCGAAGCCATAGAAGAGGCCGCCGGCGTGCGTCTGCGCCCGATCCTGATGACCACGGCCGCGATGGTGCTGGGCGTGGTGCCGCTGGTGTGGGCCTCTGGCGCCGGTGCTGCGGGGCGGCACGACATGGGGCTGGTGATCTTCGCCGGGTTGTCGATTGGTACGCTGTTGACGTTGTTCATGGTGCCGGCGATGTATATGTTTATTGGGGAAACGCACCATCAGCAAACACCGCAGACACTCCCAGGCTCAGACTTGAGGACGACATAAACCCAAGCCCGGCAGGTCACACTTGGATTATTTCACCGCGCTGACCGCCTTCGTCGAAGCAGCCGAAGGCAACAACTTCTCGCGCGCCGCCGAGCGGCTCGGCATCAAGGCGTCAACCGTTTCTCGCTACGTGAAGGACCTTGAACAGGACTTGGGCATCGCCCTGTTCAACCGCTCGACGCGCACGCTGCACCTGACCGAGGGTGGCCGGACGTTTCTGCTGCATGCGCGCAGGGTGCTGGATGAGCTTGAACAGGCCAAGGCGGCGACGTCGGCGCTGAACCAAGAGCCTCGTGGGCTGCTCAAGCTCAACTTGCCGCCAGCGTTTGCCCGTCACCATATCCTTCCCCTGTTGAATACATTTGTGGCTCGCTACCCGCAGATCAAGCTGGAACTGGTATTGGATAACGCCCAAGTCAACCTGATTCATACCGGCGTTGACCTGGCGATTCGCATTGGCGCGCTGGCTGATTCCACGCTCAAGGCGCGCAAGATCTGCGCGGGCAACTACCTGCTGGTAGCCAGCCCGGGCTTTTGCGCTGCGCACCCTGCCCCTTCAACGCCGGCCGAGCTGGCCCGCCTGCCGGCAGTACTGAGTCAGCATGATTTTGCGTTTGCATCCTCTGATGAAGTGGTGCCGCTGGTCCCTCACGACTGTATCCGTATCAATGACCTCGATGCGCAGCTGATCGCGGCGCGCCAGGGCCTGGGGTTTGCCCTGTTACCCGACTGGTTGGTGGCAACCAGTATTGAAGCGGGCGCGTTACAGGTATGGCTGCCAGAATGGAACATCCTCGGTGCCGAGCAGGCATTTTCTGTGTGGTTCGTTTATCCACCCAAGAAGATCGTGTCGTCGAAGGTCAGGTGCTTTATCGACTTCATCGTTGAGCAGTTGGGTGAAACACCTGATTGGAAGCGCCAGGGCTGTCCGTGCCCAAGCGGACCGCCAGCCGACCTAAATGGTGGGTGTTAAACTCGGTCAAATTGTGGGAGCGGGCTTGCTCGCGAATGCGGTGTGTCAGCAAGCTCATTGTTAACTGAACGACCGCATTCGCGAGCAAGCCCGCTCCCACATTAAGGTCTCATCACATCAGCCGATGCCGTGTGGCTGTGCGTTTGCCTCTACCCCTCAGAAAGAAACGACCTCTCCCCATCAGCTAAAGCGAATATCCAGCGCGCGCAAGTAGGTTTGCAAGCCAGCATCCTGGATAGGGATCAGGAATGCTTCCTGGTCGGACTCATTGAAGTGCGCGTGCCAGTACCCCGGCGGGGTCACGAACGCCAAGCCCGGCGACCAGTCGACGCGTACCGGGTTGCGAATCTGCCCATCGGCGTCCAGTTCGGTGCCCACCAGCGAGTAACAGCCCGTGGGGCAGTCGATGATGAAATCCAGTGCAATCGATTGGTGCCGGTGCGGCTTCTGGATCGAGCCGGGCGGCAGTAGGCCGTACATGGCCCACAGCACATGCGTGACGGTTCGGGTCTGTGGAAAGTTGCGGTTACCCAGCAGGATGCTGATACGGCTGCGGTCCTGGGCACGCGGATCATCGGCCGCTTCACGCAGCTTCAGGTTGGCCAGTGCGGCCGGATACAGCGTCGGCGCGAAACGGTCGGTGCTGCGCGTAACCCCCAGGTAGCGCAACAGCGGCTCATCGTGCACGTAGTACAGGCGCGCATCCTGCGAGGCGCGGAACCGGGCTGCCAGCACGCCGGGCAGCGCGATAAAACAGCCGGCCGACCATTCGATCTGGTGTTCGCCCTGGCTGACGCTGCCCTCTCCGGCGATCACATAAAACACTTGGGAGGTGGCATTGGGGTGCAACTCCACGGTGTCATCGGCGTTCAGGCGGATGAAATGGGCACACAACCCGGGCCCGGTCGCCGGACCCTCACAGCCCAGCGCAGCGCTGAGGTCCAGCGCGACCACCCGCGACGGGCCGCTGTCATACAGCGAGGCCGGGAAGCTGTGGTAAGGAATTCGGGTAATCAGATTGGCGCTGATCGGGTTGGCTGCCTTGCTGTATTCAAAATACTCGGCATCAACTTGTTCGGGCGGAGTATCAACGGCCAGGTCGGGCTTGAATTCGCTGTTCATGGTTCACCTCAGTCTTGGGCTGGTTTGAAACAACTATAGGCATTGCGCCCACCGCGATTAAGCACTCGGTTGGCACAGCAGTTGTGCAAGATGGGGTGGCTATGCTCCTGGATGGTGCGACGGGCCTGTCCATCGCCAAAGCGTGAACCGATGATCCATGTGTCAGGCATCTATCTCATGCTCAAACGTCATAATCCCGCGTTCGTCTGCGTGGTAATCTGGCGCCACCATGAATAGACATTGATCGTCACTTGACGATGACCAGAGCCAGGAAAGAACATGCCAAAGATTTCTCACTCAGCACTGCGCCGCAACTTCCGTGAACTGCTTGCCAAACACATCTGCGTTGAAACCGCCTCCGTCTTTGACCCCATGTCTGCGCGCATCGCCGCCGACCTGGGTTTCGAAGTCGGTATCCTCGGCGGTTCAGTCGCATCTTTGCAGGTCCTCGCGGCACCCGATTTTGCGTTGATCACACTGAGTGAGTTCGTCGAGCAGGCCACCCGCATTGGCCGTGTGGCCCAACTGCCGTTCATCGCCGACGCCGACCACGGTTACGGCAATGCCCTGAACGTAATGCGCACCGTCGAAGAGCTTGAGCGCGCCGGGGTTGCGGCACTGACGATTGAAGACACGTTGTTGCCCGCGCAGTTCGGGCGTAAATCCACCGACCTGATTTCGGTTGAGGAAGGCATCGGCAAGGTCAAGGCCGCGCTTGAAGCGCGGGTCGACCCAGAGCTGTCTATCGTCGCCCGCACCAACGCTGGCGTGTTGCCGACCGAAGACGTCATCGCCCGCACCAAAGCTTATGAAAAAGCCGGCGCCGACGGCATCTGCATGGTGGGCGTCAAAGACTTCGACCACCTTGAGAAGATCGCAGAAAACCTCAGCGTGCCGTTGATGCTGGTGACTTACGGCAACCCGCAGCTCAATGACAGCGAACGCCTGGCCGCGCTGGGTGTGCGCATTGTGGTGGCCGGCCACGGCGCCTATTTTGCGTCGATCAAGGCGACTTACGACAGCCTGCGTGCGCAACGCAAGTTGACCAGCAGCACCTCGAACCTCAGCGCGACTGAACTGACGCATACCTACACGCTGCCGGAAAGCTACGTGGCGTGGGCGGAAGAATTCATGGACGTGAAAGAGTAAGCCTCAGCCAATCGGCGGCCAGTTCCGACTGGCCGCCGACCGCGGTCAGTAGTTGGCGTTGGGATTACCCACGTCCACGTAGCCATTTTTGGGCGCAATGATCACCTCCAATGGCGGCGGCGTAACGCCAAAGTCATCAAGCTGATCCTTGAGCCCGGTGTACCACTCTTCCTGCTGTTTCTTGCGCGCATTGTCGGCCTTGATGTCGGCAATGATCGCGTAGATCAAGCCACCGACCGCCGCGATGCCGCCCACGGCACCCGCCAAGGCGCCGGCCGCGCCGCCAATCACGCCTGCGGCTTCTGCAACGCCGGCCGCCACCGTGGTTATGCGCGGCACCACGTAGGTGGCGACCTCCACCATGCCGGCCACGGCCGACAGGCCATTAAGCCCCGCGAAGGTGCCCTGGAACCCGGCGCCGACCTTGTCGCCGCTCTGGGCCGAGTTTTTCGCGGAAATGGCCCCGGTGACCAAGCCCAGTACGTTACCCGCCACGCCGCCGAGGCTCTTGCCGACGTTTTCCACGTCCTTCACATACTTGGGCGCGTCGAACTTGTACGTGCCCTGCTGGGTGCGATCGAACTGGTCCTGGACAAACTTGGCGCCACCTTCAAGGAACAGTCCGGCCGCCTGAAACGACTGCCCGACGGTTTGCGCGGTGCTGCCGCCCTTGCCGCTGGCGATGCGTGTGCCGATGGCGCCTGCCAACAACACGCCGGACACGCCATGCATCACCCCGGCCTTGTACGCCGCGCTGACCCCGGCCGGCAGCTTGCCGCCCCAGGTGCTTTGGACTTTTTTGATCGCATCGTCGAACTTGGCGCCGCCGCGCATGGCGTCGTCCACGGCCCGAATGCCACTGATGATATCGGCGGTTTTCGGTGGGGCCTCGCCAGGTGGCGTGAATGCAGCGATGTTGTCGTTGATCACTTGCTCAAGGCGCGGGTCATTGGCGCCGGTAACGCCCAGGCCGCGGTAGAAGTCATCAATCGACTGGCCTTTAAGCAGGTCTTCGCGCCCCAGCTTGGCGGCGACGTCGTTGAAGCTCGAACTGCCCGCCTGCACGGTCTTGTCGTCCAGTACGGCGTCAAAGATTGCCTTGTTCACACCGGACAGAATCACCGCCTTGTCTGCCGGCACGCCGCTGGCGATCAGGTCGTTGATCTGCTTGCCGCAGGTGATCTCTGCGTACTCGGCGTTGACCTTGTCCTTGATGGCTTGCGGGGCGTTTTCCAGGGCTTTCTTGTAGTCCGGCTGTTTGCCCAGGGCCTGGGCATAGAAGTCCGGGTACTTGATAAAACTCGACAGCGCATCAGTGGTGCTCGCGCCCTTGGCGGCAAACGCGCTTTGCAGCGCGTCGCAACTCGATGAAGCGTCCAGGCGCCGCTCCATCTCGGCTTTCAAGGCTGGGTCGGCGGCGACCATTTTCTGCAGCTGTTCGGTGCCCTGGGTGTTGAGGAACTGCTGCACGTCCGGGTCTTTACTGAGCGTGTCGATGCGCCCTTGCACATCCTTGATAAAATCTTCGCGTTGCTGGCCCGGTGAGGGGCCGTCGCCGGACCACTCATTGGCCGCATCCGGCCCCTGGTGCGCAAACGCATCGGCACCCGCCTTGTAGTTGGCCAGGCCCGTGGACAGCTGGATGATCGCTGCGGTCTTGTCCGCACCGCTGGCGCTGCTGTTGCCTGTGACGAAATAGTCAGCGCCTACTTTGGAGGCGTCACCACCGGCCGCCTTGACGGCGTCATCAGTGGCCTTGGCATTCAAATCCTTGATCTGGTCATCCGCGCTGTTGCCGTCCAGGCCCTTGAGGTTGTCGTAGCCGTATTTGCCGAAGTCCTGCAGGCGCCCCGCTTCCGTGCCGTGGCGTGCTTCGCCATCCTTGGTGAAGCCGTCGATGCGGCCATTGCCCACGTTGCCGCCGTCGATGTGCTTGCCGGTCTCGTCGTAGTTCTCGACATAGTTGAGCACCTGCGCGGCACGCCAGGCCGCGTCGGCGTCGTGTTCAACGTCGCCGACACGCTCGCGCAGAGCGTCCTTGACCCCGCTCTGGTTGCCGAGGTTTTTCAGCAACGGGTTGTCTTCAATGATTTGCTCGGCACTGCGGTTGTCGCCCATCGGCCGGCCTTCACCCGGCAACGGCAGATGGTTGGACGGCGCATCGCCCTTGGGCGGCGTGCTGGGTGGGCTATGCGGCAGCTCGCCTTTGAGGGTCTCCCAGCCGTACTTGCCGAAATCCTGCAGGCGCCCGGCTTCGGTGCCGTGGCGGGCGTCACCGCCTTTGGTAAAGCCGTCGACCTTGCCGTTGCCGGCCTCATTGAGTTCTGGCCGCTTGACGGCAGGCTTGCCGTTTTCGTCGAGTTTTTCGATGTGCTCCAGCACCCGGCTCGCGCGGTAAGCGGCGTCCGGATCATGCTCAAAGTCGCCAACGCGTTCGCGCAATGTGTCTTTCACGCCACTCTGGTTGCCGAGATTCTTGAGCAGCGGGTTGTCGTCGATGATCTGCTGCGCAGTGCGAAAGTCACCTTGGGGCCGCTTTGTATCGGGGCCCAGACTGTTGTCGTCGGGCTGATTGCCTAGCGCTTTCGACACCGCTTTATTCCAGTTGGGGTTGTCGCCCGCGTTGGGGGAGCTATCAACCTGACGAAGCTGATTGACTTGCATGGCCTGTCTCCTGATCTGGCATGGGAGAAGGATTATTAGAGGGCAAGTGCAACAGTCTTGTTACATGGGCGAAATTGAATCAAGCGCAATCATATAGCCACCACTGAACGGCGGCGGCGCACATAAACTTTTAGATAACTAAGCATTAAAAAATCCGCCGCAGAGCCTGCGGCGGCAAACCAAAGGTTTTTGTCGAAGCAGAGCGGCTAAGACCCTATTAACGCTACACCCGCTGGTGATTAAAAGACGTGAAGTTTAATTAATCGAGTTTAATCCGCCACACCGCTGCAGGCCGCGAAAAATATGATAAAAATCGGCTTCGGCAACCACGCCGAGCACAATAAAAAACGTCACTACGCTCACCTGAAAACATCTGCCCATAACACTGTATGCGCCCTAAAAATTGCGATGTTTCTGCGCGCGCGTTATTTATTCCGGGGAAGTAAACACCATGATCAAACCCATGATTAGACAGTCCAGCCTGCTCACACTGGCAGTGTGCGCGAGTGTCAGCCAAGTGGCCTTTGCCGAGTCCGTCACCGACCAGGCCGATTCCAAGGGTTTTATTGACGGCAGCAGCATCACGGGCCTGTTGCGCAACTATTATTTCGACCGCGACCGCCAAAGTGGCAAGGCAGACAACCGCGACTGGACCCAAGGCGCAATGCTCAACTACGCCTCGGGCTTTACCCAAGGCACGATTGGTTTTGGCGTGGACGCCTACGCCTATGGCGCGATGAAACTCGACGCTACCCACGCGGATGCTGGCACCGGTGACCTGCCAACCGACCGTCATGGCGACCCGGAAAACGGCTATGGCTCGGTTGGCGCCGCGGTGAAAATCAAGGTCTCCAAAACCCAACTGAAGTTCGGTGACATGCAACCCACGGCGCCGGTCTTTGCTACCGGCGGCACGCGAATTCTGCCGCAGACCGCCACCGGGTTTGACCTGACCAGCAGCGAAATCGCCGGGCTGGACCTGGAAGCCGGGCATTTCACCAGCACCAACAGCGGCATGACCAGCAACCATGACCACGATATCTATGCCACCTACGCCAACGTCGCGGCCAACAGTGCGAGCTTCGTCGGCGGCAAATACACCTTTACGCCATCGCTGAGCGCAACCCTGTACGCCGGTGAGCTGGAAGATATCTGGCGCCAGTACTACACCAACCTCAACTACGTGTTGCCGTTGAGCCATGACCAGTCGCTGGCGCTGGACGCCAACCTGTACCGCACGCTCGACACCGGCAGCGCCAAGGCCGGGGCGATCAACAACACCACGTATTCGGTGGCAGCGGCCTACTCGTTCCTGGCGGCCCACACGCTGACGCTGTCGTTCCAGAAGGTGCACGGCGACACGCCGTTCGACTACATCGGCACCGGCAACAACGGCGCGGGTGAAGGCGGCGATTCGGTGTTCCTGGCCAACTCGATTCAGTGGGGCGACTTCAACGGCCCGGGCGAGCAGTCCTGGGGCGTTCGTTATGACCTGAACATGGCCGGTTACGGCGTGCCGGGCTTGAGCTTCATGACCCGCTACGTCAACGGCTCCGACATCAACGGCACGCACACGCCGGCCAACAGCGCCTACGTCGGCGACTACGGTGCCGATGGCGACCACCACGAGACGGATGTCGAGGCCAAATACGTGCTGCAGAGCGGCCCGGCGAAGAACCTGTCGCTGCGCGTGCGCGATGCGATGGTTTCGTCAAACGCGGATCAGCGCGACGGCAAATTGAACGAGCTGCGGGTGATCGTCGACTACCCGTTCACTCTGCTGTAACCACCCCAGGCTCCAGCCGTTGGCGCATGCCTGCGCTGGCGGCTGGACCGGCCTGCACCACGCACGCATCCAACGGCACGAGTGTGCCTTGGGCCGTCACCATCATCGGTTGCACCGGCTGGCCCGTCTCGCGCTCAACCACCTCGACACTGGTGCCCTCTTCGGCAAAATGCCGATTGCCCCACGCCACCAGTGCCATCAGCACCATGCGCAAATCCTCGCCCTTGGCCGTCGGCACGTATTCATACCGTGGCGGCCGCTCGCTGTAGGCGCGGCGCTCAAGCATCCCGGCGTCCACCAGGCCATTCAAGCGGCGCGTCAACATGTTCGGCGCGATGCCCAGGCTGCGTGAAAACTCATCGAAACGACGCAAGCCATGCAATGCGTCGCGCATGATCAACATGCTCCACCACTCCCCTATCCGTTCAAGGCTGCGGGCGATCGGGCATTCGTCGCTGACAAGAGACTTGCGTTGCATAAGGGTTCCCAGGTGCCGGTACAAAGTTGTGTGACGCCATGTTACTTTCATCATGATAGTGACGTCCATAGGGTCTGTACCCTCAACGCAACCGGAGTCAATTGATCATGAGCAAACGTATCGTCGTGACAGGCATGGGCGCACTGACGCCGCTGGGCGCCAGCGTGGAATCCACCTGGCAACGCCTGTTGAACGGGCAGTCGGGCATACGCCGTCTGCCTGAGGAATTGATCGGTGACCTCGCCATCAGCATCGGTGGCCAGGTGCAAAGCGTGCTGCAAGACCCTGAGGCCGGGTTTGACCCTGATCGGCTGCTGGCCGCCAAGGAACAGCGCAAGATGGACCGCTTTATCCTGTTCGCCCTGGCGGCAGCTGATGAAGCCCTCAAGCAAGCCGGCTGGGCGCCTCAAACGCCGCAGGCACAGGAACGCACGGCGACCATCATTGCCTCTGGCGTCGGCGGTTTTCCGGCGATTGCCGATGCCGTGCGCACCACCGACAGCAAAGGCCCGCGACGCTTGTCGCCCTTCACCATTCCGTCCTTTCTGAGCAACATGGCGGCCGGGCATGTGTCGATCAACTATGGCTTGAAAGGTCCGCTGGGCGCGCCGGTGACCGCCTGCGCAGCCGGTGTACAAGCGATTGGGGACGCGGCGCGGATGATCCGTGCCGGGGAAATCGATGTGGCGGTGTGTGGCGGTGCGGAAGCGGCGATTCACCGGGTCAGCCTGGCCGGTTTTGCGGCGGCGCGGGCGTTATCCAGCGACTTCAATGACACGCCAGAACGGGCGTCGCGGCCTTTCGATCAGGCACGTGACGGCTTCGTGATGGGCGAAGGGGCCGGCATCCTGGTCATCGAAGAACTGGAGCATGCCCTCGCACGCGGCGCGCAGCCCATCGCCGAACTGGTGGGTTATGGCACCAGTGCCGATGCCTACCACATGACGGCCGGGCCGGAAGACGGTGATGGCGCGCGGCGGGCGATGACTCAGGCACTGCGTCAGGCAGGCATCGAGGCAGCCCAGGTGCAGTACTTGAACGCCCATGCAACCTCGACGCCGGTGGGTGACAAAGGCGAACTGGCAGCCATCAAGACCGTGTTCGGCGCCGAGGGCGGCCCGGCCATCAGCTCAACCAAATCTGCCACCGGCCACTTATTGGGCGCAGCAGGCGGTATCGAAGCGATCTTCAGCGTGCTTGCCCTGCGCGACCAGGTCGCCCCGGTAACGCTGAACCTGGACAACCCGGACGCGCTGGCCGACGGCCTGGACATGGTGCGCGGTGAAGCGCGGCACATGCCGATTGAATATGCGCTGTCCAATGGCTTCGGTTTTGGTGGCGTGAATGCCAGCGTGCTGTTCCGCCGCTGGGCGTAACCCCCGGTTTGCCCCTGCCGTGATTTTCGGGGACCATGTGCGCCTTCTGCTACAGCCAACCAGAGGCGCCCATGGCCAACCACGACCTGAGCTACACCCCCGATCCGGATGCCGACTCGATTTCCTCCGACGTCGTCGGCTTCAACGGCATCCTGGTTTCCACCCAGATCCCGACCCGCGCCGATGGCAGCCTCGAACTCGGCGACGTCACCCTGCAAAGCGAATGCACCCTGCAAGCACTGAAAGTCGCGCTGGAAAAAGCCGGCAGTTCCATGGACCGAGTGATGCACCTGACCATCTACCTCACCGACATGGCTGATCGCGCCGCGTTCAATGAGGTCTACAAACGCTTTTTCGCCAAGCCGTGGCCGGTTCGCGCCGCCGTAGGTGTGGCCGCACTGGCCGTTGAAGGCATGCGCGTGGAAGTCACCGCGATGGCGGCCAAGGCCTGAGTTATCGCTGGCGATACCCATCAAGGGTTGGCGCGATAGCGTCAGATAGACCGAGGTGTCTGCATCGCAGGCAAGCCAGCTCCCACATTTGGAGCTCAGTTCATCAGATAGAGATGTGCTGCTGTGCTGTTGATCCGCTTTTGCTTCAACCACTCAGGTCGGCTTTCAGGCCGCCGTGCTCTGCTTTTGACTTTGATCTGACAGGCCCCGTCAACCACGCTGGCCGAACGCAGGCTTGAATCCGTGGGTAACCCGGCAGGACGCCGGGTTAGCCGCGTTGGGCCATGGATGGCCCGTCGCGGCGGCCCACGGATTCAAGCCGGAGTGAGGGCACACCGAGCCCAAGCGAGGGGCCGAGTGGTGGGGCAAAGACCTTTTGGTTACTTTTGGGGCGTTTGCCAAAAGTGACCCGCTGTAAGAGCGGAACCACCAGCCGCCGTGACCACAGCAACGGATATGCCCCCAATCCACCTCCCCCCATTCGCCCAGACAGCCCTGCGGTAGGTGCCCACCCGGCATTTCACAGCTACAATGCCCGCCTCAACCGTGACAAGCCTGACTAAAAAAACTATGTCCTTGCCCAAGCATCACCTGGAATTGCTCAGCCCGGCCCGCGATGTCGCCATCGCGCGCGAGGCTATCTTGCATGGCGCCGACGCCATCTACATTGGTGGACCAAGCTTCGGCGCACGCCACAACGCGTGTAACGAGGTGAGCGACATCGCTCAACTGGTCGAATTCGCCCGCCGTTACCACGCCCGCGTATTCACCACCATCAACACCATCCTGCACGACAACGAACTGGAACCCGCGCGCAAGCTGATCCATCAGCTGTACGACGCCGGCGTCGATGCGTTGATCGTGCAAGACCTGGGCGTGATGGAGCTGGATATTCCGCCCATCGAGCTGCACGCCAGCACCCAGACCGACATCCGCACCCTGGGCCGCGCCAAGTTTCTCGACCAGGCCGGTTTCTCGCAGTTGGTGTTGGCCCGCGAGCTGAACCTGCAGGAAATCCGCGCAATCGCCGATGAAACCGATGCCGCCATCGAGTTCTTCATCCACGGCGCCCTGTGCGTGGCGTTCTCCGGGCAATGCAATATCTCCCACGCGCAAAATGGCCGCAGCGCCAACCGTGGCGATTGCTCCCAGGCCTGCCGCCTGCCGTACACCTTGAAAGATGACCAGGGCCGCGTGGTGGCCTTTGAAAAACACCTGCTGTCGATGAAAGACAACAACCAGAGCGCCAACATCCGCGCGCTGGTCGAAGCCGGTGTGCGTTCGTTCAAGATCGAAGGCCGCTACAAGGACATGGGGTATGTGAAAAACATCACCGCCTATTACCGCCAACGCCTCGACGACGTCCTCGAAGACCGCCCTGACCTGGCGCGCGCTTCCAGCGGCCGTACTGCGCATTTCTTCCTGCCCGACCCGGAAAAAACCTTCCACCGGGGCAGCACCGACTACTTCGTCACCGACCGCAAGATCGACATCGGTGCCTTCGACACGCCCACCTTCACCGGCCTGCCGGTGGGTGTGGTGGAAAAAGCCGGTAAGCGCGACTTGCAGGTAGTCACCCATGAGCCGCTCTCCAACGGCGACGGCCTGAATGTGCTGATCAAGCGCGAAGTCGTGGGTTTTCGCGCCAACATCGCCGAACCCAAAGGCGAGTTCGAAGAAGACGGTGAGAAACGCTACCGCTACCGCGTCGAGCCAAATGAAATGCCGGCCGGCCTGCACCAGTTGCGCCCCAACCATCCGCTGAACCGCAACCTCGACCACAACTGGCAACAAGCCCTGCTCAAAACCTCGGCCGAGCGCCGTATTGGCCTGCAGTGGGTCGCGCGCCTGCGTGAGGACCAGTTGGACGTGACCGCGACCAGCGAAGAAGGCATCAGCGCCAGCGTCACCCTGCCCGGCCCGTTCGGGGTGGCCAACAAGCCGGAACAGGCGCTCGACACCCTGCGCGACCTGCTTGGCCAACTCGGCACCACCGAGTACCACGCCACGCACATCGAGCTGGATGCGCCGCAGGCATTCTTCATCCCCAACTCGCAGCTCAAGGCCTTGCGCCGTGAAGTGATCGAGGCGCTGACCGCCGCCCGCGTTGCCGCTCACCCACGGGGGGCACGCAAGGCTGAGACCTCGCCGCCGCCGGTGTACCCGGAAGCGCACCTGTCGTTCCTGGCCAACGTCTACAACCAGAAAGCCCGGGACTTCTACCACCGTCACGGCGTGAAGCTGATCGACGCCGCCTTTGAAGCCCACGAAGAAACTGGCGAAGTGCCGGTGATGATCACCAAGCACTGCCTGCGGTTCTCGTTCAACCTGTGCCCTAAACAGGCCAAGGGCGTGACGGGGGTGAAGACCAAAGTGGCGCCAATGCAACTGATCCACGGTGATGAAGTGCTGACCCTGAAGTTCGACTGCAAACCGTGCGAGATGCACGTGGTGGGCAAGATCAAGGCCCACATCCTTGGCTTGCCGCAGCCGGGCAGCGGCGTGGGCCATTTCAACCCGGAAAACATCATCTTTCAGGGCACGCACTAACCCTTGGGGAGCGGGGCCACCACCAGCCCCGCTGCAACCCCGCTGCCGCCAGCAGAATCGCAACGACCCCCAGCCATTGCAGCCAACCCAGGCGATGCCCAAAGGCGAACCAATCGACAAAGATCGCCGCAATCGGGTAGATGAACGACAGCGCGCCGGTAATGGCGGTCGGCAGTTTCTGGATCGCCCCGTACAGCAACACATACATTAAACCGGTGTGCACCATGCCCAGCGTGACCAGCGCAGCCCAGGCCTGGGTCGCGGCAGGCAAGCTGTGCCAGGGCACCAACGGCGCCAGCAAAAGTGCGCCGGTAATCACCTGGATCAACGCCATCAAGTGGGGTGGAACGTCCTTCAAGCGCTTGATGATCAACGCGGCAATCGCGTACAAAAACGCTGCGCCCAACGCCAGGGCAATGCCGGTCAGATAATCCCCGCCAGCGCTTTGCTGTTCGCCGTGGGCGGTGACAATCGCCAACATGCCGAGGAACGCCACGCTCAACCAGGCGAGCTTCTGCACGGTGATCTTCTCACCCAGAAACAGCGCCGCCAGCATCACCAATATGAACGGCTGCACGTTGTACACCGCCGTGCTGATGGCAATCGATGCACGTGAATAGGATTCGAACAACAGCAACCAGTTGCCAACGATGGCCACGCCGCTGAGCATCGCCAGGCCGAGCTTGGCCCGGGTCAGCAGGTCTCGGCGCAAGTAACCCAACCACGCACACACCAGCAACAGCGTCAGCGCGCCAATCACGCAGCGCCAGAACACCACTTCGATCACCGACACGCCAGACACCAGCACAAACCAGCCGATGGTGCCCGAAATCAGCATGGCGGCGACCATTTCCCACGACCCGCGACGAATAGATGTGTCCACGATGGCGCTCCTCAAGTGAGGCTCAATTATGGCAATCTGCCGGTCAGCGCCTCCAGCGACTAAAGTAGGCAAAAACCCTCGATTACCTTTTTTAATTAGGCAGGCCGCATGAATGACTCTATCGACCAGCAACTGATCGCCGCCTTGATGGACGACTCGCGCCTGTCGCTCAAGGCGTTGGCGGGTATTACCGGGCTGTCTTCGCCCAGCGTGGGCGAACGTCTGCGCCGTTTGGAGGAGCGCGGCGTGCTGACCCATTACACCGTCGACATCGACCCCAAACACTTCGGCTATTTGCTGCAAGCCATCGTGCGTATCCGCCCATTGCCCGGCAAATTGCAGGAGGTGGAGCGCCAGATCCAGGCGATTCCCGAGTTCACCGAGTGCGACAAGGTCACGGGTGAAGACTGCTTTATCGCGCGCCTGCATGTGCGCACCATGGACCACCTCGACACCCTGCTGGACCGGATCAACGCCTATGCCGAAACCAACACCGCCATTGTCAAGAAAACCCCGGTCAAACGGCGTTTACCGCCCCTGGCCGATTCGTGATTGCACGTCACTAACGCAGTGACGTAATCGCTATTCTGTCATCGCCGGCCGAACTTTATGCTGGGCTCCACACATTGGAACCCACAGGGGTGAAGCGCATGTACGTAATCACTGGCATCACAGGCAAAGTCGGCGGCGCCCTGGCGCATAACCTCCTCAAGGCAGGTCTGCCGGTTCGCGCCGTCATTCGCGACGCCGGCAAAGCGGCATATTGGGCCGACCAGGGCTGCGAAATCGCGTTCGCCGCGATGGAAGATGCACAGGCGTTGACCGAAGCGTTCAAGGGCGCGACCGCCGTGTTCATCCTGCCCCCACCGGGCTTCGATCCGCAGCCTGGGTTTCCTGAAGCGCGTGTGGTGATAGCGGCTGTCAGCCAAGCGCTCAAGGCCGCCGCGCCACAAAGAGTCTTGTGCCTGTCGACCATCGGCGCGCAGGCCAAAGAGCTCAACCTGCTGACCCAGCGCACGCTGATGGAGCAGGCGTTGAGTGCCCTGGACATCCCCGTAACCTTCCTGCGCCCGGGCTGGTTCATGGAAAACGCCGCCTACGACGTCAGCAGTGCGCGTGACACCGGCGTGATCCACAGCTTCCTGCAACCGCTGGACAAGCGCATACCAATGGTTGCCACGGCCGACATCGGCACACTCGCCGCGCAGTTGTTGCAGCAAGACTGGGCCGGCCACCGCGTAGTCGAAGTGGAAAGCCAATGGGTCAGCCCGAACGACATCGCCCAGACCCTGGCGCAAGTGCTCGGCCGTGACGTGCGTGCCGACGTGGTTGAGCGCGATACCTGGGAGCCGTTGCTGCGTGGCCAAGGTGCACACAACCCACTGCCGCGCATGCGCATGGTCGATGGTTTCAACGAAGGCTGGATCTGTTTCGAGCACGATCAGGTGCTCAAGGGCACAACCTCCCTGCTCACGGTATTGCGCGAGCTGGCAGGTAAAACCGCGGAGTCGAATGCCTGATGAACCTGCCTGAATTGGGTTTCGGTACCTTCCGTATGCCCGGCGATGACTGCCGGGCGGTGGTCGAAAGTGCCCTGGCGCTGGGTTACCGGCATATCGACACCGCCGCCCTGTACGACAACGAAGCCGCCGTTGGCCAGGCCATCAAACACTCGGGCATCCCCCGCGACGAGGTGTTCCTGACCACCAAGGTCTGGCATGACCAGTTGGCGCCGGCCGCGCTGCAAAAAGCCTTTGAGCTGAGCCTCGGCAAGCTGGCGGTGGACTACGTCGATCTGTTCATGGTGCATTGGCCGGCTGCCGACATGGACTTGCCCGGCGTGATGAACGCTTTGTTGGCTCTGCGCGACAGTGGCCGCGTGAAACACATCGGTGTGTGCAACTTCAACATGCCGATGCTGCGCGAGGCGATCGATGTGCTGGGCACGCCAATTGCCGCGGTACAGGCGGAATACCACCCGTTCCTCGACCAGAGTCGCCTGCTCAATTACCTGCGCGGCAAACGCATCCCGATGGTCGCGTATGCGCCGTTGGCACAGGGTCGCGCGGCCACTGACCCGGTACTCACACAGATCGGCGCCAAGCACGGCGCCAGCGCGGCGCAAGTCGCCCTGGCCTGGTTACGCCAACAAGGCGTGGCGGCGATTCCCAAAGCCCAGCGCCCGCAAAGCCAGCAAGCCAACCTCGATTCGCTGCACGTCACACTCGATGAGCAGGATATGCAAGCCATCGCGCGGTTGCCCAAAGACCAACGCTTTGTGCAGCCGCCGTTTGCACCGCAGTGGGATGCGCTGTAAGCCGATTGAGTGGCTGGTGGGCTAGTTGTAGTCAGCGGGCCTCCTGTGGCGAGCGGGCGGGTTGTGGCGAGCGGGCTTGCCCCGCGTTGGGGCGCGAAGCGGCCCTGAAACCTGACGACTCAATTCATCGGAAGAAACGCGGTGACTGTCCTGGGGCTGCTTCGCAGCCCAACGCGGGGCAAGCCCGCTCGCCACAGCCCGCACGCTCGCCACAGTAAGCCCGCTCACCACAAGCCCGCTTGCCACAAAAGGCCCGTGGAAATATGGGGACACGGAAGTCAACGCGGGTGTTCCGGCTGCGCTGCTAGCGTCACAGCTTCTTATCCATGCAAGGAGCAACGGATTGTCTCGTCAGCCCAACGCTCACCGATTACGCCGCGGTCGTTACTCAGAATCAGGGCGTGCTTATTTGGTTACCGTCGTCGTGCATCAGCGCCAACCCTTGTTCAACAGTTTTGAGCTGGGACGATTATTGGTAGCAGAATTCAAACGAACCCACGACGCGGGCCAAGTCAACTCACTGGCGTGGGTGATCATGCCGGATCACTTTCATTGGTTGTTCGAGCTGCATAACTCGACCCTGCCCGATGTGATGCGCCAGACCAAGTCGCGCAGTACGCTGAGTATCAATCGGGCCCGAGGCAGCCGGGAAAGATTCTGGCAGCGCGGCTATCACGACCGTGCTGTGCGGGCCGAGGAAGACGCAAGGAAAATAGCTCGCTACGTGATCGCCAACCCTCTACGAGCCGGGCTGGTCGAGCACATTGGTGATTATCCGTTGTGGGACGCGGCCTGGTTGTAACGCTGCAGACTCACGTGGCAAGCGAGCCTCTTGGGGTAGATGGGATTTCTGTGGTGGACGGGCATCCTGAGGTGGACGAGCTTCCTGTGGCGAGCGGGCTTGCCCCGCGTTGGGGCGCGAAGCGGCCCTGAAACCTGACGACTCAATTCATCGGGAGAAACGCGGTGACTGTCCTGGGGCTGCTTCGCAGCCCAACGCGGGGCAAGCCCGCTCGCCACAGCCAGGCTGCTCGACACAGCAAGCCCGCTCACCACGAGACGCCTGATCAGTCGTGCAGCGCCTTCGCCGCAACCAGTAACCCTTGGAACTTGCGATAGCGCGCTTCCAACACCGGCTGTTGCGTCGCATCAGGCCAATACCGCGCCTTGACCGGCATGCCCGCGTGCAACAGCGACACGCCCTGCCCGATCGCCACAAACCCCAGCTTCGCCGCCCCAATACACGCGCTCAATTCGCTGCCCTGCAAGGTAAAGATTTCGCGCTGCAGGATGTTCGCCAACAACTGCGCCCAGTACTCGCTGCGCGCGCCGCCGCCCACCAAAGCGCAGGCGCCGACGCTGGCGCCGGCCGATTGCACGGCGTGCAAGGCATCGAGCAAGCCAAACCCCACGCCTTCCATCACGGCGTAACCGAGCATCGCCGGGGTGCAATCGTGACCCAGGTTCATGAAACCGCCGCGCAGCAATGGGTCGTTGTGCGGCGTGCGTTCACCGGCCAGGTAGGGCAAAAACAGAGGTGTGTCCAACGGTACCGGCTGCCCCATCGGCAACTGCGACTGCACCTGGTCCAATAGCGTTTGTTCGTCCGGCATACCGGTCAAGCGTGTCACCCAGCGCAGGCAACTGGCCCCGGCCAGCATGGCGCCCATGGTGTACCAGCGATCAGGCAGCGCGTGGCAGAAGCTGTGCACGGCGCTGGCCGGGTTGCCGGCGGCATGATCGGTAATAGCGACGATGGCCGCGCTGGTGCCCAGGGTGATGAAACCGTCGCCGGCATTGGTTGCGCCGATGCCGACGGCCGCCACCGGGTTATCGCCGCCGCCACCGGCAATCACCACGCCGGGCGACAAACCCAGCCCGCTCGTCGTCACGCAACCCGCCGGCGCACCGCCTTCCACCAGCCTGGGCATCTGCGCAGGCGCAAGCCCCGTGGCACGCAGCATCGGCGCGAACCATTCGCGCTGCGCAACGTCCAGCCACAGTGTGCCGGCCGCATCGGACATCTCGCTGATGCGCTCGCCACTCAGGCGTAAACGCAGGTAGTCCTTGGGCGAGAGCACGCAGTCAATGGCCTTGAACACCTCGGGTTCATGCTGCTGCAACCACAGCAGTTTCGGCGCGGTCAGCCCGGCCATGGGCAGGCTGCCGGTGACTTCGGCGAAGCCGGGCCCGAGTTGCTCAGCTTGGGCGACAGCACGCGAGTCGTCCCACAGGATCGCCGGGTACAACACTCGGTCGTCATCCCCGAGCAACACGGCGCCGTGCATCTGCCCGGACAACCCAATGCACACCACACGACTGAACGCCGTATGCGCACGCAACTGCTCAAGCGCCTGCAAACAGGCCTGCCACCAGTCTTGCGGGGCCTGTTCGGACCAGCCGCTGTGGCGTCGCGAGACACTCAAGCGCACACCGGCGTGGGCCAGCACGGCGCCGTCGACGTCCATCAGGATCGCCTTGAGTTCAGAGGTGCCCAAATCAATACCGAGGGAAACAGGACTGCTCATACGTGGGTCATTCCAATCCAATACAGCCACATGAATTACGGTATTGCAGGCTCGGCGCCAGGCGCACACTTTGCACCGGCGCGGCCGGCGAGGCCATGCGTTGCAGCAGCATCTGCACCGCGCGCGCGCCCAGCTCCTGGACCGGCTGGGCAATCAGAGTCAGGCGCGGCACGAAAAAATCCGCCCAGTCAAAATCATCAAAACCCACCAGCGCGATCTGCCCCGGCACCTCGACCCGCGCGTCTCGCAGCGCGTGCATGGCGCCCAGCGTCATCAGGTTATTGCCCGCCATGATCGCCGTAGGCGGCGCACTCAGGGCCAGCAACTGCGCGGTCGCGACGCGCGCCGGCTGGCTGTTCGAGCCACCGTTGACCAGTAACTGCGGGTCAAACGCCACGCCTGCCGCCTGCAATGCGGCCCGGTAACCTGCCACGCGCTCATCGGTAGTGCCCAGCCCCGCGCGGCCGGCAATAAAGCCGATCCGGCGGTGCCCGTGTTCAATCAAGTGCGCGACCAGGGCCTGGGTGGACTGGGTATTCTCCACCCCGATCTGGTCAAACTGCGTACTCATCATGCGGTCCACCAGCACCGTGGGCATTTCATTCGCCTGCAAATACTCCAGGGCTCTGGAGTCGGTGGACGGAGCCAGCAAAATCCCATCGACCCGCCGATGATGCAACGCCGTCACCACTCGCAGCTCCTGCTCCGGATCGTCGTGGGGGTCGACAAACAGCATCATGTAGCCGTGCTTGGCGCACTCGGTTTCAATCGCGTGCACGGTTTCGCTGAAGTAATGGTTGGACAGCGCCGAGATCGCCACGCCAATCGTGCTGGTGCTGGAACGGGCCAGCGAGCGCGCCAGGGTATTGGGGATGTAGCCCAAGTCCTGAATCGCGCGCTGCACCGCTTGCACCGTGGCCTCGCTGACCTTGCGGGTGCCGTTCAACACGTGGGACACGGTCGACGTCGACACCCCCGCCCTGCTTGCCACGTCATCCATGGTGACCACGACGCTTTCCCCTTTGCTCAATGACTCAATGTTTACTCGACCAACCGCTGTACGTAGCCACGTTGTCGCGGGTGATCAGTTTTGGCGTGAGCAGGGTAACCGCTTCGGCCGGGGCCTTGTCATTGAGAATGTCGGTGCCCACGTTCACGGCGGTCTGGGCCATGGCCCAAGGGTCCTGGCTGGCCGAGGCCTGGATTTGCGTGTCGGTCTTCAGCGCGTTTTCGATGTCTGGCGCGCCGTCCACCGAGGTGATGAGGATGCCGCTGCGTTTAAGCTGCTTGGCCGCCAGGTCGCTGCCGATGGCTTGCGGGTCGTTGATTGCGAACAGGCCGTCGATTTTCGGGAAACGCGTGAGGTACCCCTGCATCACGTTCAGGCCACCTTCGCGCGAGCCTTTGCCGTCCTGGTCATCGGACAGCACCTTGATGTTTGGCGCACCGGCGAAGGCGGCCTTGCAGCCTTTGACGCGGTCGGTCACGGCAGTGACTTGCGGGCCATTCTGGATGATCACATTGCCCTTGCCGCCAAGCTTGTCCACCAGGAACTGGCACGCCAGTTTGCCGGCTTCGACGTTGTCGGTTTGCACGGTGGCGTTCACGCCCTTGGCGTCCACATCCACAGCCACCACGACAATGCCGGCATCCCGGGCTTTCTTGATGGCCGAGGCCATGGCCGATGGGTCGACGGCGTTGAGCAGGATCAGGTCGACCTTGGACGAAATGAAGTTGTCGATCTGCGAGAACTGCTTGCTCAGGTCATAGTCGGCCGACACCGACGTCACTTTGACATTGGGGTTCAGCTCTTTGGCCCGCGCCGTGGCGCCATCGGCCAGGGTCACAAAATACGGGTTGCCGAGCGAGCCCATGCTGATGCCGAGGGCCTTGAGTTCGCGGGCTTCCACGGTGTGGGAGATCAGGGCAGCCAAGGCGATAACAGGAAAGAGGCGTTTGAAGTTCATGCGGGACTCTCTTGTGATTGTTGTTGGAGTGAAATCAGGTCCGTGCACCGGACTGGCGATAGCGATCCAGCGCCACCGCGCCGATGATCACAATGCCCTTGATGATGTACTGCCAGATATCCGATACACCCAGCAGCACCAGGCCGTTGGTGAGCACCGCGATAATCAGCGCTCCGATCAGCGTGCCGCCGATGGTGCCGACGCCGCCGGTAAAACTGGTGCCGCCAAGAATCACTGCAGCAATCGCGTCCAGCTCATAGGATTGCCCCAATTGCAGGCCATTGGCGGCGAACAGGCGTGAGGCGCTCATCACCGCGCCAAGCCCGGCCAGTGCGCCGGACATGGCGTAGACGAACAGCAGCACTTTCCATACCTTGATCCCCGACAGCCGCGCTGCCTCGGGGTTGCCGCCCACGGAGTAGATCTGCACGCCCATGACGGTGCGGCGCAGAATGAACCACGACAGCGCCACCACCGCGACGGCAATGATCACCAGCCACGGCACACCCAGCACCGAATCATTGCCGATAAACGCAAACGGCAGGTCGGGGTTGAACACGGTTTTGTCATCCGCCAGCAACCGCGCCAGGCCGCGCATGGCGGTCAGCGCGCCCAGGGTGACGATAAACGGCGGCAGGCGCATGAAGGCGATCAGCCCGCCATTGACCAACCCCAGCAACAGACCGAAACCGATGCCGGCAGCAATCCCGAACATGCCGAACTGTGGCGACATCGAGGCCTGCAACGCGACCACGGCGGACGCCGCGAGAATCGCGCCGACGGACAAGTCGATGCCCGCCGTCAGAATCACAAAGGTCATGCCTGCCGCCAGCACCACATTTACCGAAGCCTGCTGGGTGATGATCGACAGGTTCTGCACGGTGAGGAAGTTTTCACTGGCCAGGGCAAACCCCACCAACAGCAATATCAGCACCGGCAGCATGCCGACCGTGCGCATCAGTTCGCGAACGCGCTCGGCCTTGCCGATAGGTGCGAGGGTCAATGTGTTGTTGTTTGAATCAGCCATGGGCAGCCACCTGATCGCCACCGGTGGCGAGGTCAATAATACGTTCCTGGGAAATGACGTGGCCGGATGCCCCGCCGACTTCGGCCACCAACTGGCCTTCGCGCATGATCAACACGCGGTCGCACGTGCCGATGATTTCCGGCAACTCACTGGAGATCACCACAATGCCAACGCCGGCCAGCGCCAGTTGATTGATGATGCGGTAGATCTCGGACTTGGAGCCGATGTCCACGCCCCGCGTTGGTTCGTCGAGGATCAGCACATGCGGCTTGACCTCCAGCAGCCGCGCCAACAGCACTTTCTGCTGGTTGCCGCCGCTCAAGGCGCCGACATTGACCTTGCCCGACGCCACCCTGATCGACAGCGATTTGATCGCATCATTGGCGCGCTGCCAGCCGTGGCCGCGGTCCAGCACGCCGCCTGTGTGCGCGTCCGCCACACAGGCGCAGACGTTGATGTTGTCGGCCACGCTCATGTCGAGGAACAGGCCCTGGGCCTTGCGGTCTTCGGTGAGGTACACCACGCCGGCGCGGATCGCATCAGCCGGGTTGCGCAGTTGGGTCACGGTCTTGCCCACCACTTCAAGTGTGCCGCTGGTGCGCGGGTCGGCAGCAAAGATCAGCCGCGCCAGTTCCGTGCGCCCTGCCCCGACCAGCCCGGCAATGCCCAATACCTCGCCGGCATGCAGGTCGAAACTGCACTGGCGCACACGCTTGCCATCGGCCATGTCACGCACGCGCATCACCACGTTGCCGGGGTTATAGGCGGCGTGTTCCTTCTTGTAGAACCCGGAAAGATCGCGGCCGACCATCATTTTTACCAGCACCTCGGCCGACAACGCTTCGCGCGTCAGCTCGCCGATGTACTGGCCGTCGCGCAGCACCGAAACCCGGTCCGACAACTCGTAGATCTCGGCCATGCGGTGGCTGATGTAGATAATCGCCAGGCCCTGGCTGCGCAGCTGTTTGATCAAGGCAAACAGGCGGTCGGTCTCGCGCGATGACAGCGGCGTGGTCGGCTCGTCCATCACCAGGATCCTGGCGTGGGCATGCAGCGCACGGGCGATTTCCACCAGTTGGCGCTCGGCAATCGACAGGCTGCTCACCGGGGTGGTGGGTTGGAACTCGGCGCCCAGGCGTTGCAGCACCTCGACGCAGCCGGCTTGCATGCCCTTGCGGTCGATGGTCCAGCCGCGCCGCAGTTCGCGGCCCAGATAGATGTTCTCGGCCACGCTCAGGTTGGGGCACAGGCTCAGTTCCTGGTAAATCACGGCGATGCCGAGGGTCTTGGCGGTGGCGGGGTCGAAGGTGGCGACGGGCTGGCCGTCGATGCGGATTTCACCGCCGGGATCGGCCTGGTAGGCGCCGGAGAGGATTTTCATCAGGGTGGATTTGCCGGCCCCGTTCTCCCCCATCAACGCGTGGATTTCACCGGGGTAGACTTTCAGGCCGACATTCTTGAGCACGCGCAAACCGTTGAAGGTTTTGCTGATGCCCTGCATCTCAAGCAAGGGTTCAAGGCTCATGGATGAGCTCCTGGCATTATTATTTTTGTAGTCGAGTGCTGCCGACTCTAGTCCAGTTACATTTCCTTACGCAAGCGCTTGCGTGCGCCGTTTATCGATTGATTAAACGTTTCACCAAGTGCACAAGCGCGAATTGCGCATGCCGGCGCGGTGCATGAAATGAAATTTATACGCCAGCGGAATAAAACCCCGCGCCCGTCCGTTCTGCCAGCAGTCATTGGAAGAAATCAGGATGCGTCATGACCTCCAACGCAAGCGTTGTCGTTTACATCTGGTATCCCCACGGGGCTGATGTTGGCCATGCCGCGATGTACATCGGCGACCCGGTGATCGGCAAGATGATCGAAGTGCGATACGACCGTTACCGCAACGACGGCGAACGTGATCGCGACCGCGCCTTTATCGAGCAATTCAACACCAGCTACGTCAGCTGGTGGCCCGAAGGCAGAGCCGCCTTGACCGGCAAGCAGCGCCAGGAGCGTAACCTGTTCCTGGAGTCCGACATCAGCGCCGAAGGCTGCCGACCGCATGTGGTCTATACCGTTTGCGGCCTGAACCTGCAGGCCATGCAGGCCGAGTGGTTCAACATTCGCAACAAGCCCAACGCGCATTACCAGATGCTGCGCAAGAGCTGCTCCACCGTGGTACTGCGGGTGCTCAAGGCCGGTGGCGCGCTCAACAAGCTGTCGGCGGCCAAACGCGCATGGTTTTCCAACAACCTCTACGTGACGCCGAAAAACGTCGCGCAAATCTGCAATGAACTGCGCGACGCAGGGCTGGCGACCAAAGCTAAAAGCCAGAACTGCCCGGAAAAAGGCTCGTTCATGTTCGGGCTTCGGTAGGTTTCCTGGTGCCGGCGCCTGACCCGCTTGTTCGTGGGAGCTGGCTTGCCTGCGATGCAGGCACCTCGGTCCATCAGGCCCACCGGGTTGATGCCATCGCAGGCAAGCCAGCTCCCACAGACAAGCAAAAGCACTGCGGTGTTGGCAGTTGAACTCGGTCAACTTGTGGGAGCGGGCTTGCTCGCGAAGGCGGTGGGTCAGTGGCACATGGGCTGACTGAACCACCGCCTTCGCGAGCAAGCC